>JAFGKK010000032.1 GCA_016928575.1 Anaerolineales bacterium | reverse complement strand
GGTACACCTCGCGCACCGCGTCGACGCATTCGAATCCGTTGGCTTCGATCCATTTCGAAAGGAATCCGTAGGCGCCGCCGATGGTGGCAAATGGGCCGTGGTGCACGACACAGGCGGCCTGGTTAACCGCCGGGAGGGTGTGGAACTTCACCTTCCCGGTATCCGGATAGTCCCGCGCCACCGGCTCGCATACCTCGGCGTCGATCTCGGGTTCCTCGGAGTAATACAGCGTCAGGCAGGCGCCGGTGGGCTGGATTTTCTTTTCCGAAAGATGCGTCCCGAGCTCGCGCCACAGCGGGAACTGCTCCGAGTAAACCGGGATCTTGCCGCGCGAACCGGCCACCCGCAGGGGTTCGAGCTTTTTTACGATCACTTCGTAGTCTGGCATGGTCTGCTCCTCGTCCAGTTGCCGCAGCCGGGTGCGGACCCGCTCCAGGCGCTGGAGCTCCTCGGCCACCCGCTCCGCGAGTTCCGTCTCCTTCAATCGCAGCATCCCCATCAACTGCTCCGTCGAGGGTTCGTCCCGCAGCAGGCGGGCGATCTCCTCGAGCGAGAGGCCCAGATCCTTGAGCGCCAGGATCCGGTGCAGCCGGGGAAGCTGGTCGAAGGCGTAATGGCGGTAGCCGGTGAAGCGGTCGACCTCAACCGGTTTGAGCAGGCCGAGGGCTTCATAGTAGCGAAGGGTCTGAACCGACACCCGGGCTATGCGGCTGAAATCTCCGATGCGTAGCATTGCCTTCCTCGAGGGAGGGCCCATCCGGGGCCCGGATGAAGATCTTCGCAGACAATATACTCTCTACAGCCGCTATAGAGTCAAGCCTCCTCCTCGATCCTCCCTCTCCCTTACCCTCCCCCGAGAAGCACAGCCCGCTGATCGGGGGCCAACGGACAAAAGACGCATTCGAGGGCATGGTCCCAGCCGCGTTTTCGAGGCGACTCTGGTTGGTTACCGATAAATGGGCTTCCGTCCGGAAGGGGAAACGACGGGGCGACAAAGGAAAAGCCGTCTGCCATGACCCGGAGGTGCGCGGTCACGGCGGACGGCTTCCGTGCGTCAAGCGCGGGGATCGGACGGTTAAGGAATGTTGTATCCCGGAAGCGACGGTCCGAAGTAGACGTTGGCGGCGTCGATTATCAGCGGACCCGAGCAACGCCAGATCCGCAGATCGTAGAAAGCCGGCAGGAGCGAAAAGGTGAAGCGGTTGCCCGGAGTGATGTTTCCGTCCGCCGCGCCGTGGAGCGTTTTCCACGCCCCGCCCGACGGTTTGACGTCCAGCCGGCAAAGGTCGAAGGCGTAGTTGTTTTGTATATAGAATTCGAATTCGGCGTCGAGGGCGATGTTGCGGTAATTCGGATCGGATCCGATCGGCCAATCGTATTTTTCGTAGAGTTTTCCGGCGGCCAAATCCTGGACCAGGACGTCGTAGTACCCGGCCGTCAAGGTCAGGCTGAAGGTGGCGCCGGGGACCAGCGTGGCGGTGAGTTTGTTGGCCCCCCAAGCGGCGGCGTCTTTCTCACGGATCAGGATGCTTACCACGGGCAGCCCGGTTTTGTTTTCGATCGTGTACTCGACTTCCGGCAAGGGCGGCGCCTCCCGCACGGGCAAGGTCGACGTGTCGCCCGAGATGGTGGAACTGCCGCTGAACGCCCAGCACTCGGTCCCGTTGGATTTTCGGACGTAGAAATAATCCGGCCATTCCGCGCTCGAGCGAGCCGTGAGGGTCACCACTTCGCCCTCGACGATTTTGGCCACCCATTCATAGAAAATCCAATGCGGCCCCTCCACGCAGCTGAGGTCCTGCCCGGCGGTCATGGCGGGCAGGGCGGGCGTGGCGGTGGGTGTGATGGTCGGCGTCAGGGTCAGGCTGGGGGTCATGGTCGGCGCCGTTTCCTGACCCGCAGGCGGCGGCTGGCCCTGCGATTCGCCCGCCCCGGACTGGGGAGTCGCCGTGACGACGATCACCTGGGGCGTGCCTTGGACGACGGTCGCCAGGGTGAGATTGCAGGCGCTCAAGCAGGCCGCGGCGGCAAGGGGAAGCAGGATCCGTGAAAAAAGTTGAGATGGGATTTTCATTTTTTTCTCCTTGGGTTCGATCCGGAGACGGGTGGGTCTGCAGTCCCGCCTAACCTCGGCCCTTTCGAAACCCGGGGGTTGCAACCGTATGCATCCAGTATGGCACGGATAAGAGGCAGAATCCAGAGTCTGCAGGATTTCGGATCATTTTCTGGAGATTTTCCAAAGCGCATTCGCCGGATCCATGAGCGCGCGGGGGATGGACGAAGAGGGAGGTGGTTTTCGGACTACAGAACAGGTATTCCTGCCGCGATGCGGCTTTCGGCCGACGAGCTTATGCGCGGCCTCAACGGGAAAAGACAAGCCGGCGTTCCAGCGAGAATTCCGGTTTGATCGGTTCCTTATTCGGCTGGAAAAAATCCCTCCCGGACGGCCAAAAACCCGCCCCGGGCCGGAGCCGGGAGGAGAGGCCGCGGATCAGTGGACGGTGTAGGTGCGCGTGGCGGGGCCGATGTACGCGCCGGCTATCCCGTACGAGCCCGTGCTTCCGCTGCAGGCAGACAGCTGCATGACATATGCTCCGCCCAGGCCTTCCAGCGTTACGTCTTCTCCGGGGGAGATCCGGCCGTCCCCGGGGATCGTCAAATCCGCGTTGTAAGCGTGATCGAAGGATTCGATATGGACCTGGCAGAACGCGAGAGTCGATTCGCTGTGGATGTTGACGGTATACCGGCCGTCGAGGACGATGGTCTTCGAGCTCGGTTCCGCGCCGATCGGGACATCGTAGGCTTCATACACAACTCCGCTGCGATAGTCCATGATGCGGATGTCGTAAAAGCCCGCTGTGATCGTCAATCCGTACGTCTCCTGTCCCTGGATTTCGTGCGCGGCGAGCAAGTTGGTTTCCCAGACGGTTTCGTCCTTGGGGCGCATGCGAAGGTTGGTCAGGCGCAGATAGGTCTTGTTCTGGACGGTGAGGGTGATCTGCGGCAGCGGCGGCGCTTCCCGGATCGGCAGGATGGATGGATCGCCATGGATCGCCGAGCTGCCGCCGAACGCCCAGCACGAAGCCGGGGTGCCGCTGCTTTTGTGGACGAAATAATACTCCTCCCATTCCGGGCAGGCGCGGGCAAGCAGGGTGACGGTTTCCCCCTCCTCGATCCGGGCTACCCATTCGTAGAGGACCCAATGCGGGCCGGTCACACAGCTCAGGTCCTGCCCGGCGGTCATCGTCACTTGATCGATCGTCGCGGTGGCGGTAAGTTCGGGGGTGAGCGTCCAGGTCGCGGTCAGTTCAAGCGGCGTTTCCGGCGTGGCGGGGACGGAGTCCGATTCCCGGGTTGAAGAATCGCCGTCCCCGGGACCCACGACCACCTGCGGGGTGGGCGTGGGTCCGGCGGCGGCTTCAATGATGCAGGCGCCGCCAAGCACCAACGATGCGGCCAAGAGGATCCATCGGATCGATCGGGACGTGTGCTGGCTCATGGGATCTCCCTTGCGGGTGGCTGTGCGGTTCTTTTAAATTCAATTACGCCTATTATGACATGGAATATTTTGGAAAAACCACCGACGGCCGCCGTATATGGATTCCATGGAGGTTCTTTGGAGATTATTGGAGGTAACCCCGCACTTGAGGCCAGGTGAGTGAAGCGACGAAGCAACCCCCCGGTCTCTCGGAAGAAAGAGATTGCTTCGCTCCCTCCGATCGCTCACAATGACACTGCCAACAGCCTTTTCCAGCACCCTGGCAGGGATCCGTCCGGGCGGGATGCGCGGTCAGCCCAACACCACCACGGCGCGATGCTCCTTGCCGTCGTCGGGCAGGGGGATCTCTTTGGTCATCATGATCTGGCCGTCGTAGCTCACCGACCGCACGCCGCACGAAGCCCCATCGGGATTCTGAACTTCGATCCGCAGGATCGTGCGGCCGAAGCGGCAGCGGATGGAGAATCCGCGCCAGGCCTTCGGGATGCAGGGCTCCATTTGCAGCACCCGGCCCGAGCGCCGCAGGCCGAGGATGCCCTCCAGCCCGAGGCGGTACAGCCAGCCGGCCGAGCCGGTATACCAAGTCCATCCGCCGCGTCCGGCATGCCCCGGCTGGTTGGAGATGTCGGCCGCAACCGCGTACGGTTCCACCTCGTATAGGGCCGCCTTCTGCTGCGAATCCGCGCGCCGGATCGGGTTGATCATGCCGAACAGCGCGTGCGCCTCCTCGGCGCGTCCCAATCGCAGGGCCGCCCAGGCCGCCCAGATCGCCGCGTGCACGTACATGCCGCCGTTTTCGCGGACTCCGGGAGGGTACCCCTTGATGTATCCCGGGTCGCGCGGGCTCGCGTCGAAGGGAGGATCGGCCAAGAGGATCAATCCGGAATCGCGGCGGACGAGGTTTTCCAACAGCGAATCCATCGCCCGCGCGGCGCGCTGCGGATCGGCGGCGCCGGTGAGGACGGCCCATGACTGCGGGAGCGAGTCGATCCGCCATTCCGCGTCGGACGGCGCGCCGATCGGGGCGCCGTCGTCGAAGAATGCGCGCTTGTACCAGCCCCCGTCCGCGTCCCAGGCGGCTTCCTCGACCGCCCGGCGCAACCCTTCCGCCCGGGAGCGCCAGGCGCGGGCCTCGTCGCCGCGGCCGGCGCGCTCGCTCAGCCGCGCGAAGCGGACCAGGACGTCGTGGAGGAACCATCCTAGCCAGACGCTTTCCCCACCGCCTCCAGCTCCCACCCGGTTGAAGCCGTCGTTCCAATCGCCGCCGCCGATCAGCGGCAATCCGTGCCGCCCAGCGGTGGATCCGCGCTCGATCGCCCGCCGGCAGTGCTCCCGCAGCGTGTGCTCCTCGAGCGAAGTTTCGAACGAGGCGTAGCGTTCGTCCTCGTCCGGCTTCAGCGGCTCGGCCTCCAGGAACGGCGCCCGCTCGTCGAGAACCGCTTCGTCGCCGGTGACCTCCACATAATGCGCCGCGGCATAGGGCAGCCAGAGCAGGTCGTCGGAGATGCGGGTCCGCACGCCCCGCCCCGAGGGCGGATGCCACCAATGCAACACGTCTCCCTGGGTGAACTGGCGCCGCGCGGAATCGAGCAGGTGGGCGCGGGCGATCGCGGGATCGGCGAGGAGCAGGGCCGAGACGTCCTGCAGTTGGTCGCGGAAACCGTATCCGCCGCCGGGCTGGTAGAGCGCCGAGCGGCCCCATACCCGGCAGGAGAGCGTCTGGTAGACCAGCCAGCGGTTGAGCATCCGGTCGATGGCCGGGTCGGGGGTTTCCACCTGGACCGCGCCGAGCAGGTTGTCCCAGCGCTCGAGCGCCGCGCGCCAAAATTCCTCCAGCCGGCGCGGGTCGCCGAATTTGCGCGCCAGGCGCACCGCCCGGGTGCGGTTCTCGCCCTGTCCGAGAAGGAAAAAGCACTCGCGTTCGCCGCCGGGCGGCAGTTCGATGTGGACCATGATCGCGGCGCACGGATCCAATCCGGCGCGCACGGCCCCGGCCAAGCCGATCCGTCCGAGCGCCGCCGGCTTCTGCAATCCGCCGAATCGCCCGAGGAATTCGGTCCGGTCGGCCGTCAATCCGTGCGGATGCTGGCTGGAGGCGAGGAAGGCGCAGCGTTCGGCGAACTCCGCGTTGTAGGGATTGGAGGCGAGGATGGCGTTGACGCCCGGCTCGTATTCGGGAATGACGTACTGGGAAGTCATGCCCGGGTGGGTGCCGAGCACCCAGCGCGCGTAATAGGTCGCCGTCAGGCGCCGCGGCCGGTTCCAAAGGTTGCGTAATTTCAGCGCGACCAGTTTGACCGGAGCGTCGGGGGCGGCGAAGACGCGCGTTTCCTGCCGCAGGCCGTGCGACTGGTGCACGTAGATCGAATACCCGGCCCCGTGCCGGATCCAATACGGTCCGCCTCCGGGAGCGGGCTGAGGCGTCGGCGACCAAACCGCGGCGGTTTCCTCGTCGCGCAGGTAGCAGGCTTCGCCCGGCTCGTCACTGACCGGATCGTTCGACCAAAAGGTCAGCCGGTTCTCCGAGGCGTTTTCAGCCCAACTGCATCCGAATCCGGATTCGGATGCCAGAAATCCAAAACACGGATTGGCGATGACATTGATCCATGGCCGGGGAGTGTTCTCCCCCTCGCGCAGGAAGATCTGGTATTCGCGTCCGTCCGGAGTAAATCCGCCGATGCCGTTGTCGAATTGCCATCCGGCCGGGCGTTCGAGCGGCGGCGTGGGCTCCTCCACGGCGGCGGGCGGCGCCGGCTGAAAGGCCGGCATGCGGGCCGGATTGCCCCGCGCTTCGCCGAGCTGGGCGGCCAGATTCCCGCGCGATCCGTCGAGGATCACCCGCGCCGCCGCGGAGAGCAGCACCCGGTCCTCCGGCGTCATCTGATCCGCGGCGAGCAGAAAGATGCCGCCGCGCCGGTTGATCCAGGAGCCGCTGTCCATGCTTGTGATCAGGCGGTAGATCTTCCCCTGCAGTTCCTGGGCGTAGCCGCTTTCCTTTTCGGTCAGCACCACCACGTCGATCTTGACCCCGCGCCTCCGCCACCAGGCGTGCGCCCGCAGGACGTCGCGCAGGACGGCGGTCTCATCTTCGTTTTTCAGGTGCAGAAGCAAAATCGGGTGGTCGCCCGAGATGCCGAATCCCCACAGGCCGGTCTGCCCCTTGCGGTTGCTGGCGAGGATTCGGGCGCTGGCGCGGAAGTGGCTGCGGGGGTAGACCAGGGCCGAAAGCAGGCGGCCGGCGGTCTGCAATTCGGCCGTGTCCACGCCGAAGGCGCGCATTTCGTTTTCCGAGTCGTAGCGCGCCCGCCCGATCGCCCGGTCGAGGACCGCGAGCGAAGCATAGCGGCGTGCCAGGGCGATCACCTCGCCGCGGCTCTCTCCGGCGATGGTGACGAACGACGAGCGCGAGGCGGCCCGCGGAGAAAGCCGCAGGTCCCGCCCGAGGACAAAAACCGGATCCAGCGTCGCACCGTCCGGCCCCGGCGGCGGCGGTTCGTCCCCGTCGAGGAACGCCGGATTGCGGGCCGTGCGGCCGCGTCCGAGGAACCGCCGGCGGTCGCATTCGCGCAGGAGGGTGAAGCGCGCGCCGGGCCGCGTAACCAGCATGTGCAGGAGGAACGCGGACGACTCGCGCTCCGAGCGCGGCCGGCGCCGCAGGAGCAGGGCGTTTAGGTCCTCGAGGAACTCGGATTCGACGAATAATTTGTTAAACGCCGGATGGCGGCGGTCGGCTTCCGGCGGGGCGAGGACCGCCTCGCCGCAGGAGGCGATCATCAGCCTGCGCGCGCTGTCGGTGTGGTTGGTGATCGTCAGGTGGCGGATTTCGACGTCGTCGTCGCAGGCGACGCTCACCTCGAGTTTGAAGGCCAGCCCCTGCTCGCGCCGGTAATACTCGGCCTTGAACGGGAAGAACAAGACTTGGGGTTCTCCGCCCGGCGCCGCCAGCGGTTGAAAGGTGGGGGAGAACACACGGCCGCGGTCGAAGTCCTTGACGTAGATCCAGGTCCCGCCCGTTTCGCAGGTGGAATCCGCGCTCCAACGCGTCAGCGCCAGGTCCTTCCACCAGCTGTACCCCGCCCCGGCGCCGGTCAGCAGGATTCCATAGCGGCCGTTGGAAAGAACGTGCGCCTGCGGAGCGGGGGTGCGCGCCCGCACGCGCCAGGGATTCTGGCGGATGTGGACGGTCTTGGCTTGCATTGCCGCCATCACCGGCGGCGTGGGTTGGGCCAGGGGAATCCCCGCCGGGGATTGCTCCTGCATGAGGATGTCCACCGTCCGGATCCGCGGATCGGCGTGGAACCGGCGCAGCAGGATGCCGTCTTTGAGGGTGTTGACCAGCGCCGCGAGGATCATTCCGTGGTGATGGCTCATGTAGGATTGCACGATCGCGCAGGATTTGCCTTTAGGGATTCGGGACGGCGTGCAATCCAGCGCCTCGTAGAGACCGTAGCGGCCGGTCAACCCGAGCCGTTCCAGCCGCGACAGGTTGTCCAGCACCTCGCGCGGCGCCAGATCCAACGCGAGGATCGAGGCGTACGGGGCGATCACCCGGTCGTTTTCCAGTCCGCGCTTAAACCCCAGCCCGGGCACTCCGAAAGCCCGGTATTGGTAGTTTTGCGACGCGTCGAAGGCGTAGAAGCCGGATTCCGAAATCCCCCACGGCAAGCCCAGGCCGCGGGCGTATCGGATCTGACGCCGGATTGCCGCCCGGCAGGTTTGCTCGAGCAGGGTGCCGGGGAACGGCCGAGCCAGCAGGTTGGGCATGAGGAATTCGAACATCGTCCCGCTCCAGGAAAGCAGGGCGAGCGATCCGCCGATCCGGACAAGCGGTCGGCCCAGATGCAGCCAGTGGGCGGTCGGCACGTCGCCTTTGGCGATCGCCACCAGGCTGGTCAGCCGGGCTTCCGAGGCCAGCAGGTCGTAATGGTTGTCGTCCAGTTTTCCGGCCTCAAGGTTATAGCCGATGTGCAACACCTGCCGCCGCGCGGAAAACAGGAATCCGAAATCCATCTCCGCGATCAGCTGTTCGCTTTGGGCGGAAACGCCGTTCAGATCCGCCTGCATTTCCTTAAGCGCCTTGGTCGACACCTCCATTTTTTCCGCCAGCCGCCGGCACCATTCCCGGGCTTTGCGCAGCGGAGAAGCGTCGGACGAATCCGGATCGGACATCTCCTTCAGCGTTTGGTGGAGGGCGTCCAGCCGCGCGGCGGCGGATTGGAACACGGCGGGGAACTCCGCCAGCTTGAAGTTGGAGGGCAGCGCCCCCGCAAGGGACTGCCACTGGGAGCGCACGGGGGCGGGGCATTCCGCGGCGGTGAAAAACTCGGGCGCGGCGCGCAAGACTTCCTTCCAGGGAAGCAGCAGGGTCTCGTCGCGCCGCATGCTCATCAGCTGGTGGCGCAGGCGCGAGCCAAGGATCCGCACCCGTTCCAGGATTTCGGCCGACAGCGATGCCGGCCGCTCGTCGACCAGCCGCAGCAGGCACGCCTCCATTTGCGGCAGTTCGCCGGCTTCGATCCCGCGGATGTGTTCCACCCAGCAGTCGGAATCGCTCTTCACTTCGTTGATCCGCCGGATCAGTCCGTCCGCCGCCCGGCGCAGATCCTTGTGTCCGGGAGTCTCCTCGACCGGCTCGAGCTCTTCGGCCAGAATCGAGGCCAAATCGATCAGGCCTTCCCAGCGTTCCGCGCGCAGGATCGGAAGGCTATGCTCCTCCTGGCCGGCCTGCGAAAGCGCGATCAGGCAGGCCGCCAAATTCCCGCTGTCGACGGTGGAAACGTAGCCCGGCGAAAGGGGAGCCAGCGTCCGGGTGTCGTACCAATTCAGCAAATGCCCGCGGTGTCGTTCCATCCCGCGCAGGGTCTCGAGCGTGGAGTTCAAACGCAGAATCATGTCGAGCGTACTGATGTACCCGAGGTCGCGGGCCGCCAAGTCGGCCAGCAACAGCAAGCCGATATTGGTGGGGGACGTTCGGTGAGCGGCCAAACCGCGCGGATTCTCTTGGAAGTGATCCGGCGGCAGCCAGTGATCCTGCGGCCCGACGAAGGTTTCGTAGAAGAGCCAGGTGCGCCGGGCGAGATTACGGAGTTTCCGGCGCTGGGACGCCGAGAGCGGCGGCGGCCGGCGGTCCACCCGCCGGCTGATCCATTGGGCTGCCAACGGGGAGATCAGCCAGGAGGCGAGCGGGAGGATCGCGGCCGGCAGGGACCCGGGCCGGAAAACGGACAGCAAGACTGCGGCCGTGGCCGCAACCGCCGGACCGGACGCCATCCGCCATAAGATGACGGCCCACGACTCGTTGCGCCGGAAGATGCGCGCAACCCTCTCCGCCGGAGTCCATTGCAGGAGATGCCGGCGGGTGACGATCAGGCGGATCAACGTTATGGCGACGGCGTCGAGGGCCGCCAGCGCCTCGAAGGGCAGAAAAAGAATCGACAATCCCCAACGCGCCAGGTCCATCCCCAGCGGGCGCACGTTCTCAAAGGGAAACGGGGTTCCCCAGCGCAGACGCACATGAAGCGCCGATCCGGACAGGAGGGATATCCCGGGCGCGAGCAGGGCCAGCAGGGTCCAGAGCGGGGCAGGAGGCGGGAGCAGGAACCAGCCTGCGAGCAGGAACGCCAGGATCGAAGGCGACAGCAAGCTGCGCCGGATGTTGTCGAAGATCTTCCACCGGTCGAACGCCGAGAGGAAGTTGGGAACCCGCTGGCCGTCTTCCGCCGGAACCCGCGGCATCAGCCACGGCAAGAGCTGCCAATCGCCGCGTATCCAGCGGTGGGCCCGCTCGGCGTAGGCCAGGTAGTGGTCCGGGAAATGCTCCAGGAGCACCACGCTGGTCACCAATCCGGCCCGGCCAAGGAGCCCTTCGAACAGGTCGTGGCTGAGGAGAGCGTTCTCGGGGATCCGCCCTTCGATGCTGCGGTGGAAGGCGCGCACGTCGAGGATGCCTTTGCCGACGTAGATCCCCTCGTGAAACAGGTCCTGGTACACGTCCGAGACCGCCTGGGTGTAGAGGTCCAACCCCGAATCTCCGGCGAACAGGCGCGCGAAGGGCGTGCGGGTGACGTTGGTCGGAAACACGCGCACCCGCGGCTGGAGCACCGTGTAACCGGAGGTTAGTTCGCCGGTCTGCGGATCGAACTGAGCCCGGTTGAGCGGGTGGGCCAGCGTGGCGATCAGGCGGCGCGCCCCGCCGCGCGTCAATGAGGAATCCGCGTCAAGCGTGATCACGTAGCGGATCGGCGGGAGCTCCCCGTCGGAAGCGACCAGGCGGTGGGCGGAAGCCTGCTCCCCGGTGAGCAGGCGCAGGAGTTCGACCAGTTTTCCGCGTTTGCGCTCCCATCCCATCCACACCCCCTCGCGTCCGTTCCACTCGCGCTCGCGGTGGAGCAGGTGGAAGGGAACGCGCCCGCCGGAACCGTACTTGCGGTTCAGGGCGCGGATCCCTTGCCGCGCCCTGGCGATCAGGGCTTCGTCGCCCGGCATCGTTTTGGCGGGGGCGTCGGTGAAATCGGTCAGCAGGGCGAAGTACAGGTTATCGTCAAGCGTGTTGAGGTAGTGCTGTTCCAGGCTGCGGAGCAGAGTGCGGATCCCCTCCAGCCCCTCGAGCAGGGCGGGGATGACGACCAGGGTGCGGCATTCGTCGGGGACGCCTTCCTCGAAATCCATCCGCGGCAGGAAGTGCGGCCGGATCAGCCGCGGCGCCACCGCGTGCACCAATCCCGCGGCGATGGTCAGGGAGGGGATCAGGCCGCAGACGGCGGCCAGGGCGATCTGCCAGGGCTCCCCGCCCAAGTGTTCAGCGGCGACCGCTCCGGCGGCGCACGCCGCCGCGCTGAGGAGGAGAATGCTTCCGAGATAGAAGCGTAGAATGCGCGCGCCCATCCAGACCCGGAACCGGCGGGCGGCTGAGGGTTTTATGCGCAGACGCCGCTCCAACATTTCGCGGCCACGTTCGAGGAGGTAGAAGCCGACATGGGCGAAACCTTCGGCGTAAAAAGAATCCCCCGAATCCGGGTTCTGATCGGGCGGGGAGGGCGGAGGGGCGGATTCGGCCGTCCGGCCGCGCGGAGAGGTGGAAAACAGATGCGAGCGCGGACTCCGCAGAGCGGGCGGGGCCATCCCCGCCTGCCGGCAGCGGCATTCCTCTTCGGTGAGGGCGATCGCGGCCTCGGCCACGGCGGTTTCGGATTCGGCCGTGCGGGAAGCGATGTCCTCGACCGCCTTGCGGTAGGCGTCGCGCGTTTCGAAATCCATCCGCGCATACAAGCCGGCCGGATCGCGGCGGAGGACGCTTTCCACCAGGCTGAGGCGCTCGAAATTCTTTTTCCAGTCCTCGGCGTCGATCGCGCGCAGATCCAGCACCCCGTCCGAGACCAGGCTTTCGCCCTCGCCCTCTTCCGGAGGCGGCAGGAAATCCCCCTCGGGAGGCTGTTCCGGGGCGGAGGGATTTTCCTGGCGCGCGGATTCGAGCAGGGTCAGCGTCGCCCGGCCGAGGCGTTCCAGCGTCGCCAGGCGCAGCATTGCCGGCAGGGCCCACAGCTCGCCGATCGTCAGCGGCGCCGCCTCCTGGTAGGCGGCGGTGAAGGTGCGGATGATTTCCGGGTCTTGGTGCAGGGAGGCGCGGGCGGTCAGAGTCCGGGCCAGGGCGTATATGCGCGGCGGAGCGGAGGGAGAATCCGAAAGCGCCGGGAGCTGGCGGTAGAACGCGGCCGGGAGGTCGTGCCGCACCTCGCGCAAGGCCTGATGGATGAGGTAGTAGTTGTCGAGCAGCCATTCGGCGGCCAAAGGAAGCTCGAGCTTCGCTTCGGCCATGTGCGAGAAGCGCCCGTAGGCGCGGGTGAACAGTTCGGATAAGCGTTCCAGCCGCCGCAGGTGAAGGGGCCGGGCGCCGCTCCGCGCCGCGCCCGAACCTGCGGCGAGGTTGCGCGCGGATTTCTCCAGGGCGGAGGCTTGGGGAACGGCTTTCGGTCGTCCGGATGGCATTGGAAGGATTCGCTCCCGCCCCCGCTAATGATGCCCGAATTCACGAAACACCAGTTCCGCCGTGGTGGGTCGGATCGTGCCCGAAGGCAGATCCTGAATGATGAGCAGCGGGCGTTCGCCGTACATGATGAAGCTGGAGGTGAGGCTGCCGAACGCCCAGCGCGTCCCACCCGTGTATCCGTGGGCGCTGAGCACCACCAGGTCGGAATTGTCGTCGACGGCGAATTGCTGGAGCGTTTCGGCGACGTTGTCGCTCGTCAGCAGGCGCAGTTCGGCCGAGGGAAGCGAAAGGCGGTCGCGCAGCTCCTGCAGGTATTGCCCGGCTTCCTGCCGATTGCGGTCGGTGAGAGCGTCCGCCAGGTCCTGGTCTTCGCGCGAGGGCGGGGCCCGCCTCGGCAGTTCGGGTTTGCGCACCGCGTGGACGAACACCAGCTGGGCGTCGTGGCGCTCAGCCAGCGTCGTGACCGCCGGAATCACGCACTCCGCCCTCAGGGATCCGTCGAGCGGGACCAGGATGCGCCGGTAGCGCAGGCCGGCGAGTTCGGCGGCGGCGGATTGATAGGCGGGGATGAGCAGGAACGACACGTTGGCGCGGGCCAGGACCTTCTGGACCACGCTGCTGACGTTCCATCCGCTCAGCCCGCTGCGGCCGTGCGAACTGAGGGCGATCAGCCGGACCCCCGAGGAGCGCGAATGTTCGATCACCCGTTCGGCCGGCGCGCCTTCCAGCAGGACCGGCTCGGACGACGCCCCGGCCGATTTCAAGCGGTCGGCGACCTCACCCAGATAGGTCTTCGCCTCCGCCTGCAGGTAGCGCCACTCCAGAGGATCGATCACACGGGCCAGCCCCCGTTCCTCTTTTGTCTCCAATACCTGCATAATGGTGAGGCGAGCGCCGAAGGTCTTGGCGAAGGATATCCCATGCGGGAGAACGCATTCCGCCAGCGGCGATCCGTCGAGGGGAATCGCAATATGCTCGAACATGGCGTCCCTCCTCCTTGGCTGACTAATGTTATGCGGATAGGGGATGAGAGCCCGCGCGAGCGATGCGTGCTTCAAAAAACCCTGAATTTTGGCTGTTTTACTTCGGTTCCCTCGCGCGACTCCCGTGAACTCTCGCCCTGTAATTCATTATAGTACCAATCCGCTCGGCCATCCGGCCGCCCAGGTCCTTCGGGCTCGCAAACAGTATTTCTGCGGGATCCTGTGTTCCGATGTGGTCACGCGGCCGTTCCATTGGGTGTGGCAAGCGCTTTTTTCTTCCTTCACTCCGCCGATAAACACCGGCTTCCCCTCTCCCGGCGACCACCCTCGCGCCTGCACACGCGAAGCGGGGGAAGCGGGGGAAGCGGGGGTAGGCGGGGGGGGAAGGGGGGAAGCCGGGAGAGGGGTTGGGAACGGGGTTCCGGGGCGGGAAGGGGCGCGGAAACAACGCCGGTCCGCGCTATCGCGGAAACAGGAATTCCGATTCCCAGTCGAAGGCGGCGGAATCTTCCGCGCACTTGGGCCAGTGCCGGCACCATTCCGGCGTCACCGTTTCGCGGATGCGGTCGGCGCACGGCTGATACGGTTTTATATCCAAGACCGGCGAGCCGTCTTCGGCGTCGATGTAGGGTGTGAGGAGCAGGCCTTTTTGCGCGTCCACCTGCAGCAGGGGGACGGTCGTGATCAGCACCGGATTGGGGCGGGCTTCGGAGCGCGTGGCGAAGACCCCCAGTTTGGCCGGCGCCTTCCGATACGGTTTGTCGATTTCCATGACGCCGCGGACTTCGGGCGTTTCGCGCTTGTGCGGCCACCACAGGACCGTGACGTGCCCGAATCCTTCCAGCCCCGCCGGCGCCGGGCGGAATTTTTCTTCGATCTCGATCCGGAATCCTTCGTCGCCGGATCGGACGACGCCGATCGGATGCAGTTCGATGTGATGTTTCATGGTTCCTCCGAAAAATGGGATGGTTTGACCATCACCGGGCGGGCCCACCCGGCGTCAGCCGATGCATGGAATGGAAGGTTGCGGATTGCTACGGATTGGCGAGCGGCACTAGTATTTCCGCGACCGCTTCGCTGTCGAGCTTCGACGATTCCGGCTGGATGCTCAGCGTCACTTGGCGGACCGGACCGGCCGTCGTGCGCCCGTTGGCGTCGATCCAGGCGAAGACGGCCCGGTAGGCGGGCTCAATGTCCCGGAAGGGGCCGTGATGGACGGTGTATGCCACCCGATCGTGCGCCGATAGGCGCCGGATCTGGATCCGTTCTTTGGGCTCGAGCGGTTCCGGGATCGGAATGCACACCTCGGCGTCGACTTCCGGCTCGTCGGCGTGATAGATCGTGATGAACGGAGGGCCGAAACCGATCTTCCGGCAGGCCAGGAAACCGAACAGCTCCTGCCACAAACGGGATTGCTCCTCCGGCGCCCGGAGCGTCCCGCGCACCGAAGCAACCAGGATCTCTTCCGAGGATTTCACCATCACGGCATAGGATGGATCCGATCCTTCTTCTTCGATCATCCGCAGCCTGGCCTCCAGCCGCTGGAGGCGGGCGCTGCGCTCGGCGATGTCGCCCTGAAGTTCGGTTTGCTTCAGCCGGAGCAGGGAGCGGAGTTCCCCGGCGGGGATATCTTCCCCCAGCATCTCGCCGATCTGCTCGAGGGCAAAACCGAGATCCTTATATGCCAGGATCCGGTTCAATCGCGGAAGCTGATCGAAGGTGTAATACCGGTAGCCGCTGGCGGGATCAATCCGGACCGGTTTGAAGAGCCCCAGGTCGTCGTAATGCCGCAGGTTGGGAATCGATACCCTTGCCAGGCGGGCGAAATCTCCGATGCGCAGCATGTCGCGGTGCCTTCCGATCCTTGGATGACGCTACTATACACTCTCAGGCTGCCGGAGAGTCAAGCCCCGGTCGGTTTCCTCGGCGCCTTGTGACGGGGATGGCCGTCAGGAGCGCTTGACCTTCCAATCCCGTGCCTTTGGGAAGGTCCGGTGCGGCGTATAGGGCAGGATACAGTCCCCCGTTTTTTCCCCGAGGATTTCGATGCCGTCGTCGGGGAAGGTCCGCCCCAATCCGGCCGCGCCGATCAGATGCAGGTATCCCACATCCCGGGAGGAGAATCCCATCAGGTAAGCCGCCAGGGTATCCGCCGCCAGCGCATCGAACGAGGACACGGTCCACCCGGATCGGATCGGCGTCCCGCGCACCGGTCCGCCGCCCTGCATTCCGATGGTGCCGTCGACGACGGTGAAATCCGGATAGACGTGCCGGGCGAGCGCGGCCAGCGTATGATGAATGCGCCCGGCGGCATGCATCCTCCGGCGGTTGGCGTATCCGCGGATCGCGCCGATCAGGACGTTCTTGATTCCGCCGGTCATGACGACGTTGACGTGCGTTTTCGGGTGCGCGATGGAGACCAGGAACGGAGCTTCCGCCAGGGTCCGGCTGAGGGGCAGCCCGCGGATCCCCGCCGAAGGCGCCAAGGCTAACTCCAGAGTCTCGTCGGCATGGAGATCCAGGAGTTCGAGGGGGGGAATTTCTCCGCCAGTTCCGAATAGCCGTACAACGCAAACCCGTCCGCGGCGTTCCCCCAGGCCGGCTCTTCGGCGATCACGATCCGCCCCTTGTAGAACGGGCGGATGCAGGCAATCAACCCGCGGCAGGCTTCCGCCGGCGTGGCGGCGAGCGCGGATACCGGGGAGTCTTGGCGACGACCATGTTGATCTTGATCACGACGGCCGGCACTCCGGTCAGCGCGCGGGCCAGTTCACGGCGCAGCGGCAAAAGCGACCGGGATACTCCGGAGAAATGATCCTTGCTGCGCGCCAGTGACACGACGGTTTTCATGGGTGAACCGACTCCTTGCGGATCGCAACAGCTTAATCTCTCAGGTTGCCTGAGAGTCAAGGGCCGGTCCGGCGGGGCGAGGAGGGAAGGGATGCTTTCCGGCCGCTGAGAGCCAGGCTCCGATTTCCTGCGCGATCCCCGCGCCGACTCCCGGGATCGACCGCAACCCGTTTTCTCCCATCGCCGCAAACACCGTTTCGATGTTTTTCGGGAATTCGTCGACCGCCCAGGCCGCCTTGCGATAAGCCCAGATGCGATGCCGGGGGGCGGGCTCGAGCTCAAGATCGTGGATCTTGAGAAACAGCTTTTCCGCGATGCGCTTGTTGGCCGCGAGCGGCCCTTCTCCGACGTAGCGCGGGATGCGGTCGCGCAGGTCGAACCGCATGCAAAGATCGCGGATCTTCCGCCCGAGCCGCAGCGAATACGCGGGCGGCGGACCGTAGTTCGGCGAACCGCCTTTCGGCCAGCCGTACAGCCGGCGCCAGCGTTCTTCCTGCGCGGGATCCATCCGGACCGCGGCGGCCAGCGTCCGCTCGGCCTGGATGCCGTCCATGGTCAACCCCGCGGACAGGACGAACGACGCGCCGTTGTCCTTCGCCGCGCGGACGGCGGCTTCCAAATGCGCGTTGTCGTCGCCGAGGAACGGAAGGACCGGCATCAGGTTCATACCGACGGGCACGCCGGCCTGGGCGATTTTCTTCATCATTTCCAGCCGCGGTTCGAGCCCCGGGCTGTGCGGCTCGAAGGCCTGCTTGAGCGCCGGATCGACGTTGCTGAAGCTCAGGGTCACGCAGGCCCAGGATTTGCGGTTGATTTCCTGCAACAGGTCGAGGTCGCGCAGCAGGAAGGGCGAGCGTTCGATCGCCAGAAACGGAAAGCCGAGCGCGAGCACGACCTCGAGCATCCGCCGCGAAAGGCCGTAGCGCTCCTCGGCCGGGAGTTGCCAATCCCCGCAGGAGATCACGTCGGGGGTTCTGCGGGCGAGTTCCTTGCGCAGGAGCTCCGGCGCATTGGTCTTCACCTGGATCAGCGTGTTGAACGTATCCGGATCGCGTTGTCCGAGGTAGTGGCCGCCGCGGCAGTAGCAGAACTCGCACCCGTGGCGGCAGCCGATGTAGGGATGGGCGCTGTACTTGTCCCAGAACCACCCGCCGTCGACGTGCTTGTGCACGTTGAGAATTTTCTTCGCCTCGTACTCGCGGAATTCGAGGTTCATCGGCAGGCCGCCCGGTAGGCGATATTGCGGTCTTCGGGATTGAGGTACGTGACGGCCTTCCGCAGCATCAGCGGACGGTATGAAGCCCGCCGTCCGACCTGTCGGATCAGCCAGGGCGTCAGGGTTTCGGGATAGAACCGTCCGATCGTCTTCAACGCCCATCCGATCCCCTTGACCGCGTCGAGGTCCTCTTCGCCGAACATCGGCGCGAGAAACGCCAGCAGCGTTTTCACCTTGGGCAGCAGGCGCGGATCTCCGTGCGCGCGCTTGGTCCACAGATGGACGGCGACGCCGCAGCTTTTGCGCACCCAGCGCTCTTCGTCCGTGCGCCAGCGTTTGAGGATCGGGAGCGCCCGGTTGAAGTCGGTCACCAGCGCGGCGCCCGGGACGCGCTCGGCGAGCGTGTCGGCGGCGTACCATGCGTCGCCGAAGACAATGAAGCCGCGGCAGCGCTCGAGCGCGCCCTCGAAGTCCGCCTCCAGCTGCGCGGCCAGCGCCGAACCGATCAGCGGCCATCCGCCCATGGGTTTTTCGCGCGCGATCCGCGCGAGAAAACCGTTCACTGCCGGGACCGGGCCCGCGCCGATCCGCGTGCCGATCCGGTCCAGCAGGCGGAAGGGAATGCGGCGCGAAAGGTGCGGGGCCAGCAACGCATGTGCTCCGGCGGTTTCGCCGTCCAAAATCATTTGAAGGATGGATTCTCCAATCCGATCGGCGTCGGCTGAGTTCATGTCCGATTTCTCCTCGACTCCGCCCTTCCCCTCCCTAGATCCACTCTGCGGATTTGGGGAGGGGAAGGGCGGAGTTTTCAATTCCAGCATCATCCGCGCTCTGCGCTGCGTGCTTTTCCGGGAGGCATTCCGGAAACGGGCGGCGAACTTCAAGACCTTCTGTTGATCGGTTTTTCCCAGGTGGAAAAACAGCTTGAAGCACGCCTCCAACAGCCAATCCGGCTCGTTGGGGATCGGCTTCCGCATCGCCTGCTCCAGGAGCGGAAAGACTTTTCGGGCGCACGGGTTCGATACGGCCCCGAAATCCCCGAGGAACAGGTCAGCGGAACTTGTCAGGCAAAACCCCTCCTTCCTGCGGAGGAATTCTTAGGCGAAGGGCAGCGACTTTTCCGCAATCGCCGTGTTGGCCCGGGCGCAAAAACCCATGGTGCGGATGATCATCCAGCGGGTTTGCGGTTCCGGGACGGAAAGCGCCGACAGCAGTCTCTTCGGGTGCGGGGCGACCAGGCCCGGACGCTCCTCCGCGACGATCTCGACCACTTTGGCCGCTCCGGCGCGGATGTGCCGGAAGCGGGAATCGGGGGCGCGATAGGACGCCAGATCAATGCACTCGGAGTGGGCGTCGGCCCGGTTCGACCCAAGCACCTGCCGGGCCAGCGTCTTCCCCGGCGCGGAGGAGACGGTGCCCTTGTTCATTATTAAGTTGTTTCAATATGCTCATGTCCGCTGTCCGCCTTTCTCCATCATTCCCTTTCCTCTCCGCGAAGGACACGAACGCAAAACCGGAGAAACGCGACGAGTTTAATTTTTTGGAAGCACTGTGTTCTTCGGATCTTTTTCGTGTTCTTCGTGGGCGGGATTCTCCGGGACGGGCTTTGTGGATTCCGGGGTGCCGGAATAGAACCCCGCCACCGCGCTTGCCCACTCGCCTACGAGTCGGCGCAGTTCTTCCGGCTCTTCGATGGTGACGGCCGGGCCGTAACTCAGCGCGAGCGAGGCCGCCCAGATCAGATCCGGCGCCGAGAAGGTCGCCAGCGCCGAACCGTCCGGCCGTTGTTCCACGGCTTCCCACCAGAACCGGTTGTTGAGCACCAGGTGGGCCGCGGCGGGGGCGAACTTCAGCCGCCCGCGGACCGCCGCGCTCCGCGATTCCGGGATCAGGTACCGGCGCGCGTCGAAATCCTCCGGGCGCTCGAACCCCGTATCCAGCACTTCCAGGGAGTGGATCCGGTCGAGTCGGAACGAGCGAACATTGTCGCGCAAGCGGCAAAAACCCACAACGTACCACCAGCCCCGGCTGTTGGTCAGCGCGTACGGATCCACTTCGCGCCCGATCGGCGCGGTTTGCTGGCTGCCCTGGTAGAACATCCGGACGCGTTTCTGCGCGCGGATGGCGCCGCGCAGGGTTTCGAGCAGCGATGCGCATTCCGCCAGGCTGGGGTAATGCAGTCCGGCCGTCACCAGCGAACGGCGCGCCCAGGCGACTTCATCGCGCTGTTCGTCGGGCAGGACGTTTTCGATCTTGGCCAGCGCTCCCTGGGCCGCCTCCTCATACAAACGGCCCCACATTTCCTTGGCCAACTCCGCGCCCAGACAAACGGTCACCGCTTCCTCCGGCGTGAAGATCAGCGGAGGCATCTTGAAGCCGCGCACCAGCGAAAACCCCCCGCCCGGGCCGCGCTCCGAATACACCGGGATGCCCATCTCGTCCAGCATATCGACATAGCGGTGCAGCGAGCGGACCGAGACGCCCAGCTTCTGCGCCAGATCGCCCGCTTTTTGGTTCGGATGGCGCTGGAGGAGCAGGATCAGGGTGATCAGCCGGGTCGCGGTGTTGGCCATGGTCAGTATCTCCTCAACCCGCCCCCCTCTGGTCCCCCCATTCCGAAGGAATGGGGGGACGTGAACTTAGGGGGGATGGCCAGGACGAAGCGGAGGTCCGCCCCTGTACAGGCGGACGGCCGCCTGCCCCTACTTCACCGGAAACAGGATCTGAGTCTGCAATTTCTCTGGCGGAGTCTTCTGCGGGTCGTTCAGGTAGATTTCATAGCACACCCCGGTCCCCTGATGTCCATTCGATTGCATCCATTGCCCGAGGGCCTCGTACGCCGCCGAGATCTTGTCGTACGGACCGACGTGCATGCAGCTGGCCGCCTTGCCGCCGGGAATCTCGCCGGCTTGGATCTCGCCCTGGCCCGGCAGTTTCTTGGCGACCGGAAATCCGATTTCCAGGTCCAGGTTCTGCATATCCTGGTTGTAGTAGGCGATGAACGGCGCTCCGGCGGGCTGCTGGCCAATCCGTCCGAGGTAGGCGCCAAGGACGCCGTACGACCGTCCCAAAATGGCCGGCAGGTCCTTCGCCGCGCCCCGGGCGCGGAGGGAAAGCGCAGGCTGGGCGGTGCGGTTCACGATCTCACATTGGTACGACATGGTCTGATTCCTTTCTGGGATTGAGATGGAATTGCGGCCATATCGTATGGCTAGTATATGACAGATGGCGGCATATTTCGGTGGAACCTGGCAGAATTAGGGGGTGAATTTTGGGGATTGTTAAAGTTGAATTGGTAGAAGAAAGCCATCGCCGGTCGACAATCGACCATCGGCCGGGCCTTTTTTCCGACCCTTTCTTCTAGCGCTTGGCCCGCACGGCCACGTACAGATCGATTTGCGGATTGCGCTTCCGCAGGCTACGCTCGTCGTGGTATTCGAAATCGTCGACCGTCCCCGCCGGATCGTATCCGGAGCGGGGCAGCCACTTCCCGTAGGCGTAGCGCTTGACGTTGGCGATCGCCAAACCCCAGGCGAAGCGGTTTTTCGGGCGCACCGGGAACACGGCGTACAACCCGGCTGGAATTTCGAATCCCGTCAATCCGGCGGGTACGCGATCCAGATCGGTGACGACATCCCCCATCAGATAGGTGAACGCGCCGCTCTCCCTCGCGAAGCCTTGGCTGACGGCGGTGAAGCCCCAGGGTTCCTTTTTGGACGGTATCGGATGGGATTTTTTAAACTCGCTGAACCGCTTGCCTAGGGCGGGCGCGTCCTGGTAGATCCGGCTCATGGTGGTGTCCGCCGCCATTCCGAGAATTCGGATCGGGTCTTTCAAGTCCCGGACCTCCGGCTCGAACCCTTCGAGATCTTCCGTAAACAAGCGCATCAAGATGTTCGCCATGGTGCTCCTCTATGGATTGTGGATGTGGGTGACCATAATACTTGGCATACTCCTCGCCGCCCCCCCCCTCTCCTAACCCATGCCGGGAAAGGGGAAAGCGGTGAGAAGGGCGGCCGGAGATGGCCGACCTACGCCTTCTCCACCGGCACCTGGATTTCGGTGACGTAGGACATGGGATCCGTCGGCTGGGGGCCGGGGCCGCGCAAATAAATTTCACGGAACGGACCGGCGACCCGGTACCCGTTGTTGTTAATCCAGCCCATGATCGCGGCGTAGGCCTGCGAAAATCCTTCATACGCGCCCTGGTGGATCGTGCAGGCCGCGGCGGGGACCGCGGGAAGCTCGGCCGGCCGTACGCCTTCGCCGGCCGGGAAGGTCTGCGAGACCGGAACGGCGACCTCGGCGTCGAAATCCCGTTCTTTGTACTCGGGATCGTGCCAGATTCCATGGGACGGGCCGGTGGGGCGGACTCCCTGCCGCTCCAGGTATCCGTAGAGGTCTTCGAACAGCCGGCTGATCTCCTGCGGGGAAGCGAGGATCTTGCGGATTGACGCCGCCTTCTGGGCTTCGGTTTTTTTAATCACCACGTCGTATTTCGACACGTTGGCCTCCATTTCTATCTGCCTCAGCCTGGCTTCCACCCGGATTAGCCGCTCCTGTTCCTCCTGCACGAGCCGCTGCTGTTCGGCCTGCTTGAGCCGTAACATTCCGCGCAATTGATCCAGCGTAATTCCGCTTTCGAGCGCCTGGCGGATCTGCTCGAGCGAAAACCCCAAATCTTTCAGCGCCAGGATCCGGTTCAGCCGCGGGAGCTGGTCGAGCGAGTAGTAGCGGTACCCGGTGGACCGGTCGGTCTCGATCGGCGAAAGCAAGCCCATTTCGTCGTAGTAGCGCAGCGTCTTGACCGAGACCATGCTGAGTTTGGAAAAATCGCCGATTTTGATCATCGATTGCTCCGGACGGTTCGTGTTTGTCTCGTGTTCCCCGCAAGCGGGAGGGAGAACGCGGGAAGGAGGCCTCGCGGATATTTGTACACCCTCCCGCGAGGGGAGAGTCAAGTTTTTTTTCACGGCGGATGCCGGAACGGATGGAATTATCCGGGTTAAGGAGGAGAGGAGTCAATCGTGAGGGGAAAACGACGACGGACCACCGGCCTGGGCCATCGCCGCGGATTGGGATTTACGCAATGTTCCTCGGCTTAAGCGGGCCGGAAAATTTGGTGGAAGAACCGGCCGTCGGTGATCGGTGGAACCGACCGCTCCACGGACGACGGTTTGCGATGGCTGATGGTCGAACGACGCTATTCGATCAGGTTGAATTCCTTCAACAGCGCATAGAAGATAAAGAAGTTGGGGATTTGGGGCACGCCGGCGCTCGCCCAACGCAGCCACTCGTTGTCCTTTTTGATTTGAAGAAATCCGCCCTGGATTTTCACCGATTTCACGTCGTCCCAGGGCAGTTCCTTCCCCCGCGAGTAGAGTTTGTTGTAATCTAGGGCGAGCGGCCCGAATTCCAACCGGCTTCCGGCTTTCAGCGCGGCCGAGTACTTCGGATACAGCAGATTGGAAACTTTGGACTGCACCACCCTGCCCAGCGTTTCGACATCCTGGTATTTGTCGTCCCATACGTACTTGGTGTCGTCGACGAGTTGGACGGTGTACTTATGCTTGATACCGGTGGGCACGCCCCGGACGGAGTGCTTGGCGGTGGCCTGCCACACCGCGGTCACATCCTCCCAGGGGACCGGCCGCACGTCCTCCCAGCGCGAAACCGCGAAGCCCCGGTCGAACACCGCCACCGCCGACCCCCATTGATTCCAGGCTTTGGATAAGCACCAGCCTCCGATCCCGAGGCCGATCGGGGCGAGGATTCCCGGAAGGCAGAAGCCCGCGAGCTCTTGCGCCGTTTCCTTCGCCCCCATCCGGAGGAGGCCGATCGCCGCCGCGAGGAGCGCGGCGATTCCGCCGCCTACCAGCAGGACGCCCAGAACCGCTGCGGTGAGCTTGGTCGCCAGCTTGACGGGATGCTCGCTTTGCTGAGGACCCAATTCGAAAACGGACAGGAACGGGGATGGGGGTGCCATTTGCCGCCTCCGGGGACGGATGACGTTGCGCCCTTGCCGACGGGCGCTTGGATTATCAATTCACGGGAAAAGTCCGGCCGCGCGCGACTCGGCCGATAACTCTGTTTTCGGCGGCCGCGGCGGCGACCGGCGCCTCCAAAGCGGGTTGGCCACTAGGAAAACGGCGCCGCCGGCCGGTTTGTTACACCCGTCCGGAAGTCGGTCGGCGCTCATCCGGCAAGGAGCGGCGAATCGGGCAGCAGGGCGGCGAGCAACGGCTCCCGCCAACGACCGGCTGCCGGATCGTAAACGCCGAAGCCGGCGCAGAATTCCCAATACGCCCATGAAAAGGAGGCGGCTTCCGCCTCCCGGGCGACAAAGGCGGTCCACCGCGCGCGCGATTCCATATCCGCCCGATCGTACGCGCCGAATTCTCCGAGGAGTATGGGGCGGTTGTGCGCCCGTCCCCACTCGGCGGCGATCCGCAACTCGCCGCGGACGGCCTGCCGCTCCGCCGCGCTGCCGGTCCATGCCGTCCCCAGCCAGGCGTCGGAGTCCTCGACCCATTCGGCTCCCTGGTGGGTAAAGGGGAACGGGTTGTAATAATGGAAGGTGGCGATCAGACGGCGGTCGCCCTCCGGCAGTTCCAGCCGCTCGAGCGCGTACACTCCGTTCCAATCCACCGGGCCCGCGATGACGATCCGCTCCGGATTGGTTTTACGGATCTCCGCCAATGCGGCGGCGAGGGCGGCGTTCCAATCCGGCGCGGGGACGGCGTCGGTGGGCTCGTTGAGCACTTCGAATACCAGATCCGCCGGGTGCCCTTGATAATGGGCCGCGATCTGCGTCCACAAGCCGAGCAGACGGTCGCGCTCGCAGGCGGCGCACTCCATATAATCGGTGAAATGATGGAAGTCCAGGATCACCGCCAGCCCGCGGTCGAGCGCGTTCTCCACCGCCCAATCGACCCGCTCGAAGAAGGCGGGCTCGATGGCGTACGGCGGCTCCTCCGGCGCGTGCGCGTTCCAACGCACCGGCAGGCGGATGCTGTCGAAGCCGGCGTCCTTGACCAGCTGGAAATATTCCTCCCGCAGCGTGACGCCCCACTCGCCCTCGCTCGGCGCCTCGAGCGCGTTTCCGAAATTCACGCCGCGGCCGATTCGATCGTTCATCGCGAAGGCGTCCGGCCATGCCTCGCCGGTCGGCTCCCGCCCCGGCGTGTCCGCCGCGGCGGTCGCCGCCGGAGTGGCCGGGAATCCGGGAGTGTCCGAGGCCGGCGACGGAGGTTCCGTGGACCGGGGCGCGCCGCCGGATAAGGCCAGACACGTTGGCAGAATGAGTGCGGAAAGAATGGGGATTACAGACGGTCGTTTCATTAGGATTACGGGAAGCGGTGTTTTTTTACGTTTCCATAGCGGATAATACCGCCTTTCCAAGTAAAAATTTCAAATTCTTAAGTCCTGATTATTACCCGATGTTAATGTAGACTTAATGGACCTAAATTATAATGAAATCAAATAAATGGCCGCGCAGCTTGTTGCGCGGTATCAAAGCGCGCAAATGCGAAGAACTGCGCGGCAAGCCGCGGGTTATTCATCATCCCGCGAGAGCGGGATAAATCCATTGCAAAAAACCCATGATCGGGTGGTTGATTTCTTGTGCGGGGGAATACGGCGAGGTGGGAATGATCAGGAGAGTCGGGCGTTTTTTCGGCTGGTTGGGGCTGGCTTTGCTGTTGTTTACGTTGCTGACAGGCTATGGGATTTCCGATTTCCGAATCGTCACCCCGTTGACCTTCGGCCTGGTGAACAAAGCCGTCGCCCAGCGACTGCATGCTTACACCGAGGCGCCGATGATGGCGTTCCTGGCGGCGCACGTAGGAATAGCGCTTTGGGCGCGATGGAAGGACGCCCGGCGGAAAGGATAAAGAAATGAAGGGACGATTTGGTTTGTGGATCGGGATCTTCGCAGGGATGGGCTTCCTGGCGGGATGCGGCGGAAAAAGCGGGTTGTCGATGACCTCCCGCCTGCCGCCGGCCGAGATCCGCGAGTATCAGGGGCAGGATCTCTCCTCGATCGAGGCGTTCCGGGAAAATTCCATTCTGGGGCCGCAGACGGTTTCGCTGGATACCTACCGTCTGCAGGTGACCGGCTTGGTCGATCGGCCGTTGTCCCTGACGTACGAAGAAGTGCTGGGGCTTGATCTGTATTCCAAGGTGGTGACGTTGTACTGCGTGGAGGGCTGGGACGCCACGATCCTGTGGGAAGGAGTGTTGATCGACGACCTGCTGCAGGAGGCTCAGGCGCGCGCGGAGGCGCGGATTGCGATTTTCCACGCGGCCGACGGCTATACCTCGTCCCTGCCGGTCGAATACCTGCGGGACAGGCAAATCCTGCTGGCGTACAAAATGAACGACGTGGTCCTTCCGGCGGAGCGCGGCTTCCCCTTCCAAGTGGTCGCCGAAGACAAGTGGGGATACAAGTGGGTGAAATGGGTCACCGAGATAGAGCTCTCGGACGATCCGAACTACCGCGGGTATTGGGAGGGATTCGGGTACAGCAACGACGGCGATCTGGATCAGCCGTTCTTCGGGCCTTAGCGCCGACCCTCGGACCACACCCGGAATTTTCGATCTGGTGAATATCCGGTTTTCCGCAGGGAACCACCAAGACGCCAAGGCAAAAAGGTAAAACTTGCTTATCTCCTCAGCCCCCCGTCCCTGCCCTGTCCTCACACCCAACCCCAACCCCCACAACCCCTTCCCCTTCTCCTGACTTATGTCAGGAGAGAGGGAAGGGGCCAGGGATTAGGGGCGAGGATGGAAAAGAGCAGGATTTCTTTTCAATATTACTGAGGTTGTAGATACAAACTTGTATGCCTTGGCGTCTTGGCGGTCAATTACTGTGAATACGCAGACTTAATCAATCCCGCGTGAAAGTATCTGTAAGCCTGGGATGGGCCGCGCGCCGTTCCCGGTTCCAGACAAAGACCGACAATAGGGCCAACAAGAAGAAGGCGGACAATCCGACGCATACCATTCCGCCGGGGTTCTCGCCGGTGGCCTCGTTGATTCCCTGCAGTTCGATGACCGGAGAGAGCGCGATAAACAACAATAGCCCGCCGATGGCCAGCGCCAGCTTGCGGGTGTCTGTGAATTGCCGCCCGTGCCGGTGGGAACGGGCAAGCAGGCCGGCGACGGCGGCGCCGTCCGCCAGGATGATCAGGACGGTCGGAATGGGCGGAAAATCCGATTTGGTGAGCACCCAACCGGCGTAGAACAGGACCACGGTCGCTCCGAATCCCGCCAGCCCATAGAGGAAGGGGTGCGGCAGCGGTTTCGCTTCCAGGGCGGAATCCGGCGCCGGCGGACGGATCCGCCGGGCGAGGAACACAAGTGCGAGGACGGCCGCGATCGACCCACAATAGGGAAGCGGCGGCGGCGAATAACTGAAAACGGAGCGGAACAGCAGGTTGCCCGTCAGGACCACGGCGGCCAGGAGGATTCCGAACGCGGCCAATCCGAAACACCCCAGCCAGGATTCCCCGCGCGCTTTGGGGAAGATCAGATGCACGATCAGGATCGGGATGGCAATGCTGAAGGCGGCGTGGTAGGCCGTCAGTTGGACCGCCCACACCCAGGAAACGTCCGCCCAGCGGCCGTAGGCGGCGGACGCCCCGAGGTCCGGCCAGGCGGTGTTGAAAAAGCTCATCACGTCGATTCCCTCCTCGAGGATGCCGTACGCCGACCCGAGCAGGACCGCGCCCAGCCAGCCGGAGCGCCAGCGGACGAACAGCTCGCGCGCCAGCAGCGCCCCGGCCCCGTACAGCGGGACCATGACGATCCACGTGGAAGGATCCAGCCACTGCGCGGGCGGCGCCGAGCCGGAAACCAACTCGCCGACGACCGGAGAAAGCAGGAAGAGGGTGAGGACGGGAAGGATGTGTTTACGCATAGGTCAAGGATACCCGGCTTCCGGCTGTTTTTCCACCTCGATAACGATTCGCCGGGCCGGCGGGAGGAAACGAAAGCGCCGGAACGCCGGGAATCTCCGGCATCTCGGCCTTCCGCGGTTATGGTTTTATAATGGCCGGTGGAGTCTGCCCATGGAATTGCTCGGCATCGGCCCGTTGGAACTGCTGCTGATCCTTGTGATCGCGCTGATCATCTTTTCGCCCAAGGATCTCGCCAAGGGCGGGAAGATGGTCGGCCGCTGGATCAACCGGCTTTACCGTTCCGACGCCTGGAAATCTATGCGTCAGGTTTCGCAGGAGATGCAGGATTTGCCCGCCCGGCTGGCGCGGGAAGCCCAGCTCGAGGAGTTGGGCGATGTGGAAAAAGATTTAAACGCGAAGCTGAATACGCCGGTTTCCGGCGGCTCCGCCAAGCACCCCAAGCCCCCGGCCGCCGCCTCCAAACTGCCGCCGGCGCAACAAGCCGAGTCTGCGGCCGCGGCCGGGCAGGCGCCGCCCGCAGTGGGCACCGCCGCCGGAACGCCCAAGCCGGCCTCCCCGGAGGCGTCCGGTGCGGCGTCGCCTTCACCTTATGGCGCCGACCCCGACGTTTCCAAACCGCAGTCTGCACCCGCTTCCCCCATCCCGCCATCGCCGTCCGCCTCCGATTCCCGCGGGGAATCGGCAAACACGCCTTCACCGCCTCCGCCGTCGGAAAAAGACCCGTCCGATTAATCCTATCAACGGATGGAGACGAACGAGACCGACCCGTTCGCCAGGCGGACGGCCGTGCCCGCAACATTGCTTTTTCCCAACGACGGCGTTCCAGACTTCCGGACCGAAAGGATCGTGAGCGGCAGGAACCGCAACGGTTCCGGCTGGAAGTGAACCCCGACGAATTCCCAACCGGCTGGTTAATTCGGCATTTTTATTTCCCTGCAGTTAGATCGTGCGGTTCATCCCGGCCCGGATTTCGGCCGAACTCCCGGAACAACGCCGCCGTCAGGCGGCCCAAACCGGCGTTGATCGGGCTTTGCGGATCGAGGATCTCCTCGGCAAACCGGCGGACGACGCCGCGGCCGGCGGGCGTGAGGTTGTAATAGGCGCGCGGCGGGCCCTGGGGGGAGGATGCCCACCGGCTTTTTACGAACCCCTTGCGTTCCAGCCGCCGCAGAAGGGTGTAGAGCGTGCTCGCGCCGAGGGTGATCCGCCCCTGAGTGCTTTCCTGGATCTCGCTTTGGATCTCCAGCCCATAGCGCGATTTGGACAACAGCAAGCCGAGCACCCAGAAGGAAAGCATCCCGCGTTTCCACTCCGAAAGCATCCCGCCGACGGCGTCCCGGCCGCGGGTTTTCACGCCTGCCGGCCCGTCGTATCCCGCCCGAATCGTTTCAAGACTTGCGGGCAGGCATAGGTTGCCCCGCAGCGCTTTTCCGGATCCCCGCCGGTGAAGGCGGTGCAGCCCCAGCACCACATGGCGGAAACGCTTAGCGGCCGCCTCCGGTTTTCCCTGCGGATGGCCTCGCACAACGCATACCCCTGTTCTTTCGTCGGTTGGTTCATGCCGGTTCTCCTATTCCCGCCCGGTGTCGGATGGCGATGGGACACAATCCAGTATATCATAAGATGGTATACCAATATAAGATATACTATATCAGACCTTCAAGGCCCCCGGAGGGATCCGGCCGGAAGGAGTAGAAATGGAAATGCGGGGCGCCGAGACTTCCAAGGAGGGAGATGGATTCTGAAAAATGCAGCTGGCGGGAGGGTGGAAAGCTTCGGACTGGGAATAAAAAACGGGCTTCTTTTTAGGGAAGCCCGTGTTCGTGTACAACAACCCAAGCTGGCGGGAATTTCCCGATGGACCTCCATCGGCACGGCTTTATCCCCGGGGGGGGCCGTGCCGGATGGGAATTCTGCGCCCGCTCAACATGACTGCGGTTGGTCGACGACCTGGAAACGCGCGTACCCGTCGTGCTCGGCGATCTTGATATCCGCGGCGTTGTAGGCTTCCACCTGCCAGAGGTATGTGCAGGCCTTGAGGTCGACCGTGGGCGCGATCGTCGCGAGTTCGGTTTTTTCACCCTGGAGAATGACGGTTCCGTTCTCCTCCTGCAGGAAAACCCGGTAATACGACGCGGACGGGTAAGCCTCCCACGCCAGGGCCGGCCGGGCGGCGGAAACGGCCTCGTCTTCAGCGGGGGAGGTCATCGCCAGGTCAAAATTAAAAATATGGAAATCGGGAAGGCGCAGCGTGGCATCGGCGGCGATCCGGTGCTTTTCGGCGCCGGATTGCGGTCCGGCGGTGACGTAGAGCCAGTGCTCGAAATCCAGGCTTTCCACCACCAGGTCGTACTCGCCGGGCGCGACATTGGCGAACAGGTAGACGCCGTTTTCGTCCGTCTGGGATTCAAAGGCGGCGCCCAGGCATCCTTCCGCCAGGTCGATCGTTTCGCACATCAGCAGACTGATACCTGTGACCGGCTGTTCGTTCCAGAAAATACGACCGACCACGTTGGCGGTCCCCGGATCGGGGTCGGGAACCTCGATCTCCGGTATGTTCGCCTGAGTTTCCGCGGCCGTCGGGGATTGCATCGGCGTCTCCGCCGCAGCCGCCGCGGCGGCTTGCGGAGAGGGCGTGGGAATCCCCGCTTCGATGGTTGGACTGGATTCGACCGTTGGCGGATTTGCGGGGGGTTGCGGACTGCACGCGGCCAGAGGGAGGATCAACAGGGAGAGCAGGGGGGAATGGCAGGTTTTTTTTGTTCTTTGCATCGGTACCTCCTGTGGTTCGAGAGTGCGGCCGGAAAAATTCTCTTCTGCGTTCACTATATCACATTGACCCCGCACCATAAATCCTGCTCTTTTCCTAATCATCGCTCAGCCCCTCCCGCATCCGCCCTGCGAGCGACCTCTCCCCGCCCAATCGATATAAAAAGAAGGATCGTGTCGGTTCAGCTTATTCTATGCTGAAAAGAAAACCTGCTCTTTTCCATCCCCGCCGCGATCCCCTCACCTCTGGCTCCATGCCTCTCTCCTGATTTGAGTGGGGAGAGGGGCAGGCCTGTCCTTAAGCGTCCCGTCCCGAGCGCCTGTCCCGAAGGCGGCGAGGGAAAGCGGGGGGAGGGCGGATGCGGGATGGGTGAGGAGATCCAAAGAAATTCTCTTTGGGCCGATCGGTTTTGTGCGGCATCAAACGACCGGGGAGAAACGGTTTCCTTGACATGAGGCAAAAGCGACTTATAATTCCGACGTTGCCGGGGAGGCGATCGCCTTCCCGGACGCGTTCTGGACAAACGATCAGGAGCAATCAAAATGCCGCCACATCCGAAACGAAAACATTCCTCCGGCCGCCGGGACCGCCGCCGGGCGCATGACGCGCTGACGCCGCCCGGTTTGGTCGGGTGCGCCAATTGCGGCGCGCAAATTCCCGCCTACACCGTCTGCCCGAAGTGCGGATACTACGACGGGCGCAAGGTGTTCGAACCCAAAAAGAAAAAGACCGAAAAGAAGCAATGATCCGTCTCGCCCCCGCAGAAAAGGCCGTTTTCCCGCGGCCTTTTTTTATCCATGCAACGAAGAGGGCGTTGCCGTGTTTGATATGTCAACCGCCTTAGGGACACACGGATTGCACGGATGAGGAGCGGGTTTGCGGAAAAAACGGATATGCGTTAGGAGGGGGCATGCATCCTGCGCGGGATCCGTCTCCCGTCCGTGTAATTCGTGGCGCATTCCACAAACCCGCATCAACCGAAAACCATGATGCTTGACCCCAAACGCACCGCGTTCGTTTTTCCCGGGCAGGGCTCCCAGGCCGTCGGCATGGGCAAGGCCCTGGCCGATTCCCATCGCTCGGCGCGCGACCTGTTCGCAGAGATGGATTCGATCCTCGGTGGAGGACTCTCCCGGCTGGCTTGGGAGGGGCCGGAATCCGAATTGGGCGAGACCTACAACACCCAACCCATTAACCTGACCCATTCGGCCGCCGCCTGGCGGGTTCTGCTTGAAGGGCTCGGCCCCTTTGAGCCGGCCTGTGTGGCGGGCCATTCGCAGGGCGAGCTTTCCGCATTGGTGGCGGCGGGCGCGATCGAATTCGCCGACGCGGTGCGACTCGCCCGCGAGCGCGGGCGGGTGATGCGCGACGCCGGGAACACCCGTCCGGGCGGGATGGCGGCGATCCTGAACCTGGATGCCGCGGTGCTGGGCGAGGTCTGCCGGCAGGCGGCCGGGGAAACCGGCGGGATCGTCGACATCGCCAACGACAACTGCCCCGGCCAAGCGGTGATCTCCGGCGAAGTCCGGGCCCTCGAGCAAGCGATGGCGCTGGCGCTGAAGCGCGGCGCCCGGCGCGCGATCCGGCTTAACGTCAGCATCGGTTCGCACTCGCCGCTGATGCGCGACGCGGCGGTGGAATTCGCCCGGGCGGTGAACGCCGCCCGGATTTCCGACCCGCGAATCCCGGTGATCGGCAACGTGGGGGCGGCGCCCCTGCGCACCGCCTCCGCCCTGCGGGAGGACCTCAACGCCCAATTGACGTCGCCCGTGCGGTGGACGGAATCCGTGCGCGCCATGCGGGCGCTCGGGGCTGACACCTTCGTGGAATTGGGGAGCAAGGACGTGCTCACCGGATTGCTCAAACGGATCGATCCGAACGCCCGCGGTCTGGCCGCCGGGACGCCGGAGCAGATCCGTGCCGTGTTGGGGGTATAATTTCCGCAGGGGTCCTCCCTGCGGAAAGCAGCCTGATCCCACCGCAACCCAGGAGGAGGAGACCATGACGTTTTCGCCGAATCGCGTCGCCGTCGTGACCGGCGGCGCCCAAAGCATCGGACGGGCGATTGTCGACCGGCTGGCGAAAGCCGGGGTCGACATCGTCATCGCCGACATCCAGGCCGAGAAGGCCCAGACGGCCGCCAAGGAAGTCGCCGCGGCGACCGGCCGCAAGGCGGTCGGCTTGGCGGTCGACGTTTCCTCGACCAAGTCCGCGGCCGAGATGATCGAGAAAGCCCTCGCGGAAATGGGCCGGATCGACATCCTGGTCAACAACGCCGGCACCACGCGCGACAACCTGATCCTGCGCATGGACGAAGCCGATTGGGATCGGGTGCTCGACATCAACCTCAAGGGCGCCTGGAACTGCTCCAAAGCCGTCGTCCGCGCGATGATGAAAGCCCGCTATGGGCGGATCGTCAACATGGCCTCGGTCTCGGGCCTCGCCGGCCAAGCGGGCCAGACCAACTACTCGGCTTCGAAGGCCGGGCTGATCGGCTTCACCAAAGCCCTGGCGCGCGAGGTGGCTTCGCGCGGGATCACCGTCAACGCCGTGGCGCCGGGCTTCGTCCCCACGCCGCTGACCGAAACCCTGCCGGCCGAGATGAAGGAATCCCTGATGAAAATGATTCCGGTCGGCCGCTGGGGCAAAACCGACGAGATCGCCTATGCGGTCGAATTCCTCGCCGCCGACGAGGCGGCCTACATCACCGGCCACGTGCTTTCCGTCGACGGCGGCATGGTGATGATGTGAGGTGACCATGGACTCTCCGCCCCCCTCGGGCAAGATCTTCGTCGCGCCCGGCGTGTTGATCACCGTCGCCAAGCTGGCCGCGCTCAGCGTGCCGGGAGTGGTGCGCATGTCGCCGGTGCCGGGCGGGGTGAACCAGCTGTTCCGCTTGGGGGCTTCGCGCGGGGTGCGGCTCGAAACCGAGGGCGATTCGGTCTCGACCGAGCTATTCCTGGTCGTCCAATCCGACGTCGATGTGCGCGAGGTGGCGCGCAAAGTCCAGCGGGAAGTGAGCCGGGCGATCAGCGAGATCATCGGGCTCAAGGCGGGGGAGATCATCGTTCACATCGAGGATGTCGACGCGCCTCCCCCCGCGTAGCGCGCCGCCGTTTTTCCGAAGGGCGGGCGCGGGTTCCCAGCACCTCCCCGGAGGGTGCACGTTTCCATGAAGGCACGGCGCAAGGCGCGGACCGTCGCGCTGCAGGCACTTTACGAATTGGATTGCTCCGCCCACGAGCCGGGAACGGTCCTTTCCCAGCGCGAAGAAGACAGCAAGCTCCCCGAAGGCCAGCATGAGTTCGCCCGTTTGCTGGTCTTCGGCGTTTTAAAGGACCGCGCGCGGCTAGACCGCTGGATCGCGCGCTTCGCCCCCGAATGGCCGGTGGAGCAGATCGCCATCGTCGAACGCAACATCCTGCGCATCGCCCTGTGGGAGTTCGCCGTCGGCGGGCTCACGCCCGTGCGGGTGGCGATCAACGAAGCGGTCGAGCTGGCCAAGCTCTACGGCTCCGACAGCGCGCCGCGCTTCATCAACGGCGTTCTCGGAAGCCTCGCCGACCACGCCGAGGAGCTGGCCCGGGCGGCGCAGGCCGAGCCGGCGGCGAAGGGGAAGTGACCGTGCTTGTCATGCCGGCATGGTCTCAGCCGGCATCCAGGGGTTCTCCGATTCTGGCCCTTGTGAATCCCGGCTGAAAACGCGCCGGGATGACGGGTTGATACGCAACCGATCCCTCGGGGCCTGCGGCCCCTCGGGATGACATCTGCAGAATGACATCCCAACCCTCCTCCGATCCCATCGATCCCAATGCCCTCGGCCGCGGGCCGCTGCGCCGGATGGTGCGCTTTCTCCCCGAATGCGAATCCACGAACGACGAAATCCGCGCGCTGGCCGCGGCCGGCGAGGGGGAGGGCGCGCTGGTCGTCGCGGATTTTCAGCGCGCCGGCCGCGGAAGATTGGGCCGCGCCTGGCGGGCGCCGCGTGGAAGCAGTTTACTGTTTTCGCTGTTGTTGCGTCCGCCGGCCGATCCGGCGCGGGCGCTGCTGCCGGTGATGGCGGCTTCGCTGGGGGTGATGGAAGGGATCCGCCGCGAGTGCGGCTTGGCCGCGCGGCTCAAATGGCCGAACGACATCCTGATCGGCGGGAAAAAGGCGGGCGGAATCCTGTGCGAGCTGGGGCCGGACGGTCCGGCGGCGGGAGCCGTGATCGTCGGGATCGGGCTGAACGTGAATTTCGACCCGGACGGCGTCGAAGGAATTCCGGCCGGCGCAACCAGCATTCAAGCCGAGCTCGGGCGGCCGCAGCCGCGGGCCGCGCTCCTGCGCGCGATCCTGGGAGAGATCGAGCCGCGCTATGCGGAGATCCTGCGCGGCGGATCCTTGCGGGGGGAATGGACGCGCGCCCTGGAGACCCTCGGCCGGCGGGTGCGGATAGTCCTCCCGGGGGGCGAGCTCGAGGGTACGGCGGAATCGGTCGACGAGGCGGGCGCGCTCGTCCTGCGGCTCGCCGACGGAACGGCGCGGACGATCCTTGCGGGAGACGTGGCGCATGTGGCGGACAGCCGGCTGTAGGTCGTGGACTCTCACGGATGGGATTTTCCGTAATAACCATAGGATAAACCGTGAACGGACTGCCATCGTTACCACCCGAATAACAGGGTCCTGAGAAAGGCGGTCGAATCCTGTTCCGCTTCGCGGGGCGAGGCCGGGGATACTCAACGGAAGAGCACTGGGTCTACTCAACCACCATTTTTACCCTTTTCAAAACCCTGGTAGACAAGTTGAGGCCGAGAGATCATTTCTATTGCTACAAATACTAGGCATACCGGACCATAATAATCCAAATAAAAACGGCGGTTTTTTTCACATCCGACAATCATGGACGTTTGTCACTTGCGGGAAGGAAGGCGCGTATATAGAATTATCAGCAGTAGTCAACGCGTAGGGGGATTTTTCTTATAATACCCGCGCCAACGGTTCGCCGCAAGGGGGAGATATTATGAAGAAGCACCGCACCTTATGG
>JAFGKK010000031.1 GCA_016928575.1 Anaerolineales bacterium | reverse complement strand
TGGGGCGAGACGAGCACCACCCGCGGTCCGCCCTGGGAAGCGACTTCGATGCTTTGCGGGTGGATGCGGAGGATTCGTCCGGTCAGGTTCGGCCGCCCCGAGGGAAGACCGCCGGGAGCGAACGGCGTCGGCTGCATCCCGCCGGGTGCGGCGCCGCCGCCGGCCGGCGCTTTCCCGGGAACGGCGGGATTGGCCCCGACCGGACCGGAATAATTCAACCCCTCCCGGGTCCAGCCGTGTTCTCCGACGTAGACGCCGAGCGAAAAGGATGCGGCGAGCAGCGTCAGCAGGAGCACCGCCCCGCCGACGATTAGGGTGATTATGTTCCAGCGATTTGCAGCCATCGTTCCATTGTCCCTGTTTCGTTGACGACGTCCAGCGGCGCCAGCGAAACCGAATTCCCCGCCGCCCCTCCCAATCCGGCGGATCGAATCGTGAACGCATACGAGCCGGGCGGCATGCCGGAGGGGATGATGACCCCGTATGCGTCGGAGATGACGCTTCCCATCGGCAAGTGCGTGATCTGCGCATAGCGCGACAGCAAACCGAAGCCGACTTCGTGTTGTTCGAGGGCCAGCTCGCCTAGGCGCGTCTCCACCCGCAAGGCCGAAGGATTCTGCAGCTTCCAATACAGCGTCAACGCAAGGATAGCTCCGCTCTCCACCACCTGGGAGGAAAGGTCGAAGCCGACCAGCCGCGCCGGGCCGAAATCCTGGTCCGCAGGGAATTGCGGGCGGGGGTTCGGCTCAAGCAACGGCGGGGGATCCGTTCGGAGGCGATACAGCACGAGGGTCTCGCGGCGGCTGAACGATTCCTCCGGCTGTTGTCCGAAGAGGACGGGCAGAGACCAATACTCCCCCCGCAGCCGGCCGGCCGGCAGCGCCCCGGGGCCCTGGTTGCCGGCCAGCGCGCGGGTCGTCGCGAACAGATCGCGGCCGGCGAGGTTTTTGGCCGAGGCGTTCGGACCGGGCAGCATCGGCAGCAGAACGTCGGCCCGCGTCCCGTAGACCAGCCGCCAGTAAAAGGCGTCGTAGCCGAATACGCCGCTTTGGGTGATCAGCGCGGAGTTCTCGGGCAGCAGGCTCCACACCCCGGCGTAGAAATCGTTGACCGCGGTATCCCCCGAGAAATCGTTCGCCGGCCAATTGCTCCGCAGGGACGGACCCGCGAAGAGAACCAGAAGGCATCCCAGGAGGATTGCGGCGAACCGGCTCCCGGCGGACCGGACTCCGGCGGGCGGGGTGTTTGCGACGGCCGGATCGGAGGAAAAGGATTGGCGGGGGCGCAGCGCCTGCGGCCGGCGGGTCCAGACGAATCGCGCCGCGCGGACGATTTCGAACAAGCCGAACCCGATGAACAACGCCCACAACAGATGGGCGGGGATGAAGAACACGTCCAGGTCGAAGGCGCTGTATTGGATGAAGAACACTATCTCGACCAAGTACATTCCGACCAGCAGGAAAAAGTGCCGGGTGCGGCGCGCCAGCAAAGAGAACAACCCCAGGATGCCCAAGGCGATCCCGGCCAGGCCGAACTGCTGGTTCAGCAGGTCGAGGTAGATCACCAGGCGGTCGGGCAAGGCGGTGAGCGGAAAGGCGAATTTAAAATTTGGAAAGGCTCCCAGCGTATAGTTGTAGATCCCGGCCAGGGTCGTCGGCGCGGCGCGCAGCATCATGCGGTCGTTGAGGGTGCCGGCCCGCAGCGGAAGCCAGGCGAATTGCGCCGCGCCGAGGGCGAATCCAAGCAGACCGAGAACCGCCGCGGCGGCGAGGGACCGCAGCCTTTCGGAGAGTTTTCCGATATGCCGGGCCGCGCCTCCTTCGGCGTGGCCGGCGGCAGGTTCGAAGATGCTGAGCAGGATGAAGAGGATGAAGGCCGGCGCGAATCCCAGATCCGAAAGGTGCAGGCCGAGCGACAGGCCGAAGACAAGCGCAAAGAGGAAAAAATCGCGCTTGCGGCGCGTGCGTTCCCAGCCCAACAGCGCCAGCAGGGTCAGCGCGATCCCGGCCGCATTCGGAGCGTAGACCTCGGCGATCAGCGCCTGGGCCCAGAACGTCTTGGAAAAGGCGAGCAGCAACCCGGCGAGCACGGCGGCCGCCCGGCGCAAAGCCAGGGCGATGCCCTCCGGAAGCAACCGGATCAGAATCAGGTATACCCCGCCGGCCGCGAGGGCCGCCATCACGGCCGACATCAGGTTGATCCGGTACGCTACGTCGCCGAGCGGTATCAGGTGGCTGAAGAGGAATCCGAGCCAAGTGTAGAGCGGGTAGCCGGGGGAATGGGCCAGGCCGAGGACGTAGGGGATGGTGGCCAACTCGCTGCCGTCGGGGCTGAGGTAGGAGAGGGACGGCGTGAGGGTCAACCCGTAGACGATCAGTGCGGCAAGGACGACGGCGGCGGCGAGAAATCGGTCGAGGCGGGTCATCCGGACGAACGACCTCCGTTTGCAAAATTGTATGTGGAGTCTTGCCCCGAGTCCATGGGTAACGGAGATCTCCGCTGAAAATTCACCGATCTTTCACCGGTTGTGAACAAGCGGGCGTGGAAGGGAAAGGGTGAATGCGCGGTCGATTCGGGGATTGATCCTGACTGGGTTTCGAAAAAGGCACGGGGTGTCATTGCGAGCCCCGCCCGGGCTTCGTTGCGGCGAAGCCGGGGCCGGCGAAGCCCCCCCAGTGTTCCGAAGAAGGAGATGGCTTTGCTCCGTCCGGTCGCTCGCAAGGACAATGTCTGCAGATTAATTCAGAACCCTGATAAAAACCGACCCTGGATATAGTTGGAGGGCGCCCCGGATGAATCGGCCGGGAATCCAATGAGATAAACGCAGCCGCGGATCGCGAATCCCCTTCCCAAAACGAGGCCTATAACCCCAATGTTTTCCCGGCCCTGGTGGGATTCATCACCGCAGCCGCCCTGCCGACGGTGCTGTTCTTCCTTGGCGGTGGTATGGTAACTCGCCGGGGAGAGCTCTACGCGCTTGTCGGGACGACGGCGGCCCTGACGGTTTGTTTCGTGCTCCTGTTGGCGGCGGGAGATAGAATCGGAAGCTGGAATCGGTCCGCGGCCCGAAGCCTACCGGCAACCTACGCCACCTTCGTCGTCCCGGTCGTCTTGATGCTGGTCGGGCTGACGGTTATTCTCCAATTCCCGTTGTTCGGGTATTTCCTCGGCGTATTCATCCTCATCTGTTTTTCCTTCCCCTTTGGTGGAGCGTCCGGGCATGGATGGAATCTTCCCGGTTTTTTGCTTTCTTAAATCGATGGGCGGTCGCGCTGCTTCCCTTGTTGTACGGCGCGATTTTCTGGGGATGGTTTTCCGAACGCTACTCGCCGGGCATGGATTCGGGGAGAACGGGAATCCTTCTGATCCTGATCGCCGGATTTGCGGCGTTTTCACTCTCCGCCCGGTTGCGGAATTTCACTTCGCATCGGCGCTTCCACCGATGGATTATCCTGCCGGTCGTCTTGATCATCGTCGGATTCGCATATCAACCGCAGCTGCCGTTCCTCCGGTCGCACGCCGGCTCATTCTTGTCGACCGTCTCGGACGTACTCCACGGCAACTTTGTCCTCGTGGATACCCTCTCGGAATACGGCGTCGGCGTCGTGTATTTCCTGACGGCGGCGTTCCGGATCTTCCGGATTCCGGTTTCGTATCCCGGGTTTGTGTTTCTTCTCAATATCCTCTACCTTCTTCAATTTGCCTTGCTGTTCTGCATCCTCCTAAATGCCACGCGGAGTTTGTGCCTCAGCCTGACCGGCCTCGCCGCCGTCCTGTTTTTCGCCATCCTCGCCGTCACATGGCCCAGCATGCTGTGTATTCCGACGCAAAGCCCCCTGCGATACGGATGGTCATACCTCGCGTTGGCCGTCAGATGGGTCGGCCTCGGCCGCTCGGACAGGAAATGGCGGATCTGCGAATTGGCGCTCATAGGCGCAGCCGCCCTGTGGGGTTTGGAGGCCTTTGCCTATACCATTCTGTGCTTCAACGGGACCGTCTTCACCGGCGAGGTTCTCTTTTCCTTGCAATGGGCGGAAGGACTGCGCCGCTTCCTGCGGCGCCTTGCGATCCAAATCGGGCGGCGGCGTTGTGCTGGGGCGCGTGGTGGATACTCACATCTCTCCTCGCCGGTCGTCCTCCGGCCCCGGCGTATTACCTGGACGTATTTGTCACGTTCACCTCCTCCGGAACGAACGGCCCGACGGTCGATTTTCACTCCTTCTGGAACGCCGTGCTGCCGGGATCCTATATTGTGACATTGCTGGCGGTGGTCTACGCCGGCTGGAAGCGCAGGGACCGCCTGCCACGCGAGACAGCCGCCTTGATGGCCGGCCTGGCGGCGGGATTGCTTCAATACACCTACTACTTCGTGTACGACCTCGATTTCCATCTCTCGTTGGTTTACACACCGCTGATCCTGCTGGTTATCCTCTGGCTTTCCGTGTCCCAAAACGAACGGACCGCCGCGGGAATCCCGCGTGTGAACCGATGGATTTTCGGGCTGACGGTCGTGGTCAGCCTGTGGTTGTACATGGGTCCGGTCCAATCGTATTTCTCCTCCGGAATCCGGAATTTCCCGCTTTACCAATTGACCGTCGGCCGGGCCGCGGGCCAGGCGCTGACGTTTTCGAATCCGTACTCGGTTCCGCCCGCGGCCGACACGGTCCGGACGTTCGTGGACCTGGTGGGGAAGTATGCGCCCGCGCCGAGGACCAGGTAGAGGTGCTCCTGCTCACCCGGAAAACGCATCTTCTGGATTTGTCGGATCCGCTCACCGCCCAGATCTCCCCGTCCTTCACCGCGCACGTTTTGGAAAAAGCCGGGGAGTACGCCGGAATCCCGGAATACATCTTCTATGATTCCTCCGAGGGCGCCCTTCAAGACGCCCAGAAAAAAACGTTCCAATTGTTGACGGACGGGGCGTCGTATGCGGTGATCGACCGGAAGGGGAAGGTGTTGGTGTATCGAAGACAATGAAACCCTGTTCGATGTCGTCGGGCGGATGAGGGGGGAGGCCGAGGAGACGCACCAGGGCATTCCTTGGCGCCCTTTCCCTCTTTGCGGTTTTGGTTGGGTGTTTTTTTAACCTTGCTGCGCAAAACGAAATACCGCGCCGCAGTGAACGCGCCGTGTTTTGGCGTGGGGTAAATGTTCCTGGTCCTAGTCAAACGCCTTTGGAATATAGACGACAAAAAAATCGAACGTTTCGGCATTAAACAAGGAGGAATCCATGGGAAGAGTTTGGTCGATCTTCAGAATATAAATGGTTTCCGTATTCAAGGAACAATTGTGGATTCCGAACGAGTAGCGGCCCATTTTTTCCACCACGCGGTATTTTGCTATCGGATCCAAATACTGAATGGTCGCCAGGAAATCATTGGGGTTTCTGCGGTCGACGAGTTGGACGTAGACGTATGGGAAATTCATCTCATTGGTAATGCATACGGGCACGTCCGGATATTTATTGATCGATTGCAAGGCCGGAATCATCCCGGCGTTGAATTCCCAGCCGACGCTGTTCTGATATTCCGGCGAGCGGTATTCCCTCCAAAAGAGGACCGCATAGGCGATCAAACCGGCCGTTGCGGGGATAAGCAGGATGCGTTTGTCTCGCAGGATCCAATCCATCGCCAGGGCTGCGCAAAGGATGAGCGGGATGAAAATGATATTAATCCTGTGCACCGCGGGCGGAATGGTCATGCCCAGCAAGAAGGCGAGAGCCAGCCAGACGCCGAAAGCCCAATCACCGAAAAGTTTTTGCTTGACGAATTTCTCTGCGGCAAGCCCCGCGCCCAGCAGGGAGAAGAGAACGGCGCCGGGAAACAGGTAGCCGAACGGCGGGATGAAATTGCATGGGATTCCGTCGGTGTGAAGAAAGAGGATTTTGGCGGTGGTCAACAGGTCGTAGTAATACCACCGCTTGCCTCCGCTCAAGAATCCGGTCATTTCGATGATCCGCGGATCGGAGATCACCCGCGGGATCGTTACCGCGCCGATCTGGATTTCCGGCAATTGGAACGCATTGATGAGGATGAAAAGGAAGATCGGAAGGGCGACGACGAGATATACGCCCAGGCCGAACGCCAGCATCTTCCGGGAAAGGATCTTTTTCCAGAAGATGAACACCGAGCCGGCGAGCAGGAAGAGCGGGATGATGAAGTAGGCCGTTCCGTAGGCGTACATGCTCAGGCCGAACAGCACCATGGCGACCGGGAACCAAAAGGCACGACGGTCTATGTGCATCAGACAGAGGAAGGACAACGAGAACATGAACGGGAAAAGATTGGATTCCAGCGCCCAGCGGGACATGCTGATATGCCAGGGGCTGATGGCCATCAGAAAAATGGAGAGGAGGGCGATCCGGGGCGAGAAGATTTTTCGGGCAATGCCGAATACGATCGGGAGAGTCAGGATGCCGGAAATCAACATCGGCAACCGGATGGTGAAGGTCGTCAGCCCGAAGGGGACCAGGGGCATCAACAAGTACCCATACAAGGCGTTTTGACCACTTCCCCAGGCAATAAAATGCACCGGATAGGATATGCCGTTGCGGTCGATTCCGTAATAGTATAGGGAATTCGCCTCCACGGCGATGGAAACCTCGTCCTGTTCCAGCCCCGGCGGTAGTTTTCCGAATTCCCAAATGCGCAGGCCTACGCCGATGAAGAGGGCAACAGCCACAAGGATAGGGTAAGGTTTCCACATTCGTTTTATGGAGGTCGCGAACCGATCGACAGTCTTGTTTTCGGAAAACCTGTGAAGGGCTTTGTTCATCGCTTCTCCATTCGCAGAAATTTCCACCGATGCGGATGTTCTTCGGTTTTTTTACCGATGATTCGACAGCCGGAGGACATTATACTTTACCGATTAGGCAGCGGCAATTGAAAATGACTGGTATCGCACTGCTGAGGCATCGGTTGCCGGAAATCGAGGGGGAAAACGCGGAAAACCTGAGAGCCGGTTCTTTTGAAATCCTTGGAATGCCCTCGGGGGGGATGCTTGCCCTGTCCTCCTCTGTTCACGGAAATCATAGGGAGAGGAAAAGAATAAAAAGATATAATTGGATTATGCCCGTCCTGGACGCCAACACGATGGACTTTATCAGCAGCAGCCCGGCCCAAACCCAACGGGTCGGGGCGCAGATCGGGGAACTGCTCCGCCCCGGCGTTGGTTCCAGCGCAACCGTAGCCTTATGGATGAAGGGCTTTATTGAGCGCAGAAAGGTCGCAAGAAAGAGGCTTTTCCATCCGAGCTGGCCACATGTGAATGGAGCCAACGGATCCAACGGTTCGCCTTCGACGTATTCTCCGCCCTAAATTCGGAAGAACGCCTCAACTCCATCGGACAACTTCTTGTTGATCTACCGCTTCTTATCGAACAAAAGAAGAGTCAAACAACGAAAAGAGGGCCCCCTTTATCGAAAACGACGATTCGAATTTCTCTGCGAAACAGGATCGAATAAGGTTTCGCCATCCGCTCGCTATAAGTTCATTGAAACCCCCACTGGGGAATTGGTTGAAAATATTTTAACCGGTAAACATAGGTCACCTTCATCACTTTCAATCCGTTCCACCGGTAAAACGTCCAGCCTTGGATCTCCTCCGTTTTTGTGTAATTCTCAGAGAACCAATCCAGGAAATCCGCCTTCGCAGGTGAATCGGCCGGGATCTCCAGGAAGAGCGTCATGGGATTCTTCGTGTCGACGATCCACAGGGGCGGATTCTTCCTAAGGTCGATGAGAAAATCCGAAACAGCCTCATCGGTAACAAATCCGGGACGGTAAAGCGGGTACAAGTAATCGTATTTCGTCAGGCTTCGACGCCGGGTTAAAAATTTTTAACTGCTCACCCCGGTTGAACTAAAAACGCAGGCTGAAAGGGCGTTCCGGAATAGGCCAGACGCAAGGCGTCCAAAGCGCGTTGGCCGTTTTTGCGCGC
>JAFGKK010000030.1 GCA_016928575.1 Anaerolineales bacterium | reverse complement strand
GTGCGAGAGTGTCACGGGCGAGGTGATGCGGACGCCGTTCACCCAGGTGCCGTTGCTGCTGCCCAGATCCGTCAGGACGACCTGTCCGCCCATCGTTTCGATCTTGGCGTGGGCGGACGAAGCGCTGCTGTCCTTTGGGAGGGAAATTTCGTTGGCCTCGTCCCGGCCGATACGGATGGTTCGGCTCAAGCCGGTTTCCGCGCCGTTGTCGGAGCGGACGAGGGCGAGAAGCGTGAGCGACGGATAGGTGCTGGTTTTCGGGGAGCCGGATTCGGCTTGGGCGGGCGCCGCCGCGGGTGCGGCTGCGGCGGCCGCGGCTTGGGGAGCAGGCTCCGGGGCGGCCGCCGGGGCGGGCGCCCGGTAAGTGAACAGATTGTCCTGGATGCGGATTTGGTCCCCGTCCGACAACTCCGTGGGAACCTGGATCCGCAGGCCGTTGACGAACGTGCCGTTGCTGCTTTCCAAATCCTTGAGCAGGACCTTGTCCCCTGAGATTTCGAATTGCGCATGCCGCCGGGAGACCCCGGGCTGCTCGATCTGGATCTGGCAGTCGGGTGCGCGGCCGATCACCGTGGCGGCCGAGATGGGGTGTTCCTTCCCATCCTGGTCAACGATTTTTGGAGTGAACGGAATATCGCTCATGGCATCATCCTTTTTTGATGGAAAATCTTGAGGATGGGATTGGTTGACGAACGGATAACCACCCCTTGGAAACGGACGCGCCAAAATTGTACATTCGGAGCGTCTTTTACGCAATTGGGCCTCCGCCGGCGGATCGGCGCCGGGCGGAAGGAGGAAGCGGCCCGCGGCCGGCGAAGTCTACATTTCTCGATGCCTTAAGGGCGAGGCTTTCGGCTGAGGTTTCCGATTGGCGGCTGGAGACGCAGGTTTGGCCATGGGTCGGGCGCCGAAGCCCCGGAAAGCCGGTAAAATCTTGGGCAAAATCGAAAAAGCGCCAATCGAGGAAGGACGTGGTAAAAACCGGGGAAACGGGGAATTTGTGGTCAGTCGCCGAATTTCGGGTAAAATAAGGTCTTCCAGGGTTCGGCGGCGGTCGCGTACGGATACCGGTCCTTCCCCGGCACTCCTGCGCCCTCTACCCCGCGGCGAGCACCGGATACTTCTTAAAAAAGCTAGGAGTCGGTTCTATGGTTCGCATTCGTTTGCGCAGAATGGGCTTGCGGCACCAGCCCTACTACCGGATCGTGGTCGCCGACCGGGAAAGCCCGCGGGACGGGCGCTTCCTCGAGGTTGTGGGCACCTATAATCCTCGCACGGAGCCTTCAACCATAGTTGTCAAAGAAGAGCGCGTCTATCACTGGATGGGGCATGGCGCCCAGCCTTCGGAATCGGTGGCCAAGCTGTTCAAGCAAATCGGCCTGGCGGATCGGTACCAACGGCTCAAGCAGGGCGAAAAGGCGGACGCGCTCCTGGCCGAAGCGGAAACGGCGAAAAAGGAGCGGCCGGTGGAAGTGAAAACCCGGCGTGAAGTTAAAGGCCCCAGCAAGAAGAGACCCAAGGCCAAGAAGAAGGAAGCGGAAAAAACTTAGCCCGCGGGAGCGTTTGCCCCATGGCGATGAAGGAGCTGGTCGAGTACATTGCCAAGGCTCTGGTGGAAGAGCCGGACCAAGTGCACATCTCCGAAGTGGTCAGCGGAGCGAACGTGCATTTGGAGCTGATGGTCGCGCCCGAAGACCGCGGGCGGGTGATCGGACAAAACGGCCGGATCGCCAATGCGATCCGTTCCCTGTTGTGGGTCGCCGCCGCACAAGAAGGCCATCGAGTCACGTTCGACATCGTGTAAAACGTCCCTCATCCCGCCGGAAGATCACCGGCTTCCCTTCTCCCAGCTTATGCTGGGAGAAGGGTTGGGGATGAGGGAGAGAGCAGCGATGGTTCCTGGAAGAATTCAGATTTTAAACCAAGCAGCCCCAGGCCCGTCCCCTAATGGGAGCGGGCCTTCTTTTTTGGCCGTCGCCCGGATCCGGAGGCCGTTCGGCGTGCGCGGGGAGTTGGTGCTGGATATCCTGCCCGGCGCGCCCGGAAGCTGGGCGGATAGCGGACGGCTTTACCTGGGGGGCGCGCGGCGCGCGGTGGAGGTGGAATCACTCCGCCGCCACGGGCGCGATGCGGTGTTGCGATTGAAGGGCGTCCGCGACCGCAACCAAGCGGAAGGCCTGCGCGGCGAGGTGATCCACCTCCGGTTGGAGGATCTGCCGCCCCTTCCGGAAGGCGAATATTACCTGCATCAGCTGGAGGGGCTGGAGGTATTCACCGAACAGGGCGAGCCGCTCGGCCGCGTCAAGGAGATCCTCAAGACCGGCGCCAATGACGTCTACGTGGTGCAGGGGGGCGCTCGGGAGATCCTCCTCCCGGCCATTCCCCAGGTCATCCGCGAGGTGCGGCTGGAAGAAGGAAAGATGGTGGTGCGGCTGATGGAGGGGCTTGTATAAAAAGACTGAGGCGGTCTCCTGGAAAACCTCGGTCAATTAACAGTCTCCAGGACCTTTGGAAACAAGGTTTCTCGTTAACAGAGTGTTGAAAAAGCCGGTCGAGTAGCCCGCATTTTGTGCGGGCGTATCGAGACAGCGATATTCCCGGCGGGTTCGATACGCCCAGATGCTTCATCGGGGCTGCTCAACCACCTGCAACGCCTTTTTTCCAATATCCTTGGAAATATGTGCGACCATCGTGCCTATTGGACAAGGTATTTCCATGAAGAATCCCTGTTGCAAAATTGGCATATCGCTGCAACAAATCTGCAATACCCGTAGAGTAATATACAGGAAATGCATGGCTCCCATGCGCCTTAGCCCTTTATAGACGATTCGGATCGATGCGGCACAAGCGGATGATGATGAATGGATTGAAGAACGTTCTGTCGGTTGGCATCCTGATAATCGTTTTCCTTCAGGAGGGATGCTGCCCTGTCATAGGAATCTCGGCGGGGGATTCCCTGGACACAGCCGCTTTCTCACCTCCAGCATCAAAAACCGGAACAGAAACGCCAATCCCTTCCGGAACCTGGACTCGGGTTCCTTCGCATACAGAATCCCCGGCCGCTTCTGCGTCCCCGACGCTGGATGTCATCACCCGGACAGGCGCTCCAATCCTGCTCCCCTCCGAAGTCCTGGGACCGGAAAACGTCGACCGGATCACCGAACTCGTCCGTTGGCAAACCGACGAAGTGTTCGATGTGGAATTCAGTTTGGATGGAACCAAACTTGCGGTTGCCACGGCCGATGGGGTTGACCTGCGGACCATATTTGGGGATCCGGGAGAATTCGGCTCAAGCCGGAGGATTCTCGAGGGCACCGAGGTGGACGAGACATCCTTTTCACGTGACGGGGAGGTGATCGCCCTCTCGTCGAATTTGGAGTCCGTGACCCTGTGGAAAGAGGCGCCGGATTTTCAAGTGGAGAAAATAATCGAGCAAGAAATGTATTTGCGCAGTTCGGCTTTTTCCTGGGATAGAGAGCGGTTTGCCGCGGGGGATCATTCCGGCAATATTACGATATGGGAATTGGCATCCGGGAGCGTGGTAAAAACAATAGGCGGCATGGGTTTTTGGGTGGATAGCCTCGCATTTTCGCCGGATGGGAAGCACCTTGCCGTTGCGTATGATGTGTGTCTCTACGAGGCGCCCGGCGGGGACGATGTGATAACCAAAAGAATCCAAATCATGGATTTGGCAACCGGCGGGTTGCGCACTTTATTGGATGCCGATATCTCCTCCATCGAGGAGATCGCATACTCGCCGGATGGCAAGCTCCTCGCCGCGCAAATCAATCAAGATTACATCCTCTTTTCCGTACAAACCGGAAAAATCCTTGTGGGCTTTCCCGCTTATGAGGACGGATGGCTGTCCAACATTCAATTCTCCCCGGATGGCCGATTGCTTGCCACCTCTCCAAGAGCATGGTCCGGTGAGGATGGACACAAACCCATGATCCAGTTATGGGACGTGGATCCGGCGCTGGAAGCGGGGCGTTTGATTGCCGAAGGCGATAAGTTTACGGAAGTCGTTTTTTCGCCGGATGGAAAACTCATCGCTTCCGGGGTCCATTCGGGAGCCGTCATCCTCTGGGGAGTCTCATTCATCCGCCGGTGATGGAAAAACCGACCGGTGGCGGAGGACGCAGGCATAGGATTTCCGGGCAATCCCTGAATCGAGAATGGAGCCCGATGCGAAAAAAACGGTTTTTACGGTTCATGATCTTTTTCGTAGGTGTGTACGGATGTGTTGCCATCCCGGAGAAAATGACCACTCCTCCGACGCAAACCCACGGGTTTCTACCGTCCGCAAGCAACACTGCGTCGAGAACCCCATCGCAGACGTACACGCTGTCCGCGACCTGGACTCCGTCCAACACCTCCACCCCGTCAATTACTCCGTCTCCGAAGGAACCGGCCTTGGAAGGAACGCCGATCGGCGTCTCGGACAGAATCATCCTGCCGGACAACGCCGGTCAATTGGAGGAACTCGCCCGATGGGGAAAGGGGATCCCCACCGACGCCGCCTTCAGCGCGGATGGGAAGACATACGCGGTTACCACCACCACGGGCATATACAATGGCGATGCCGCAACGGATGAAGAAATTCGCCGGGTCGATACCGGATCGGAAATGAAAACCGTAGCCTACACGCCGGAAGGGAAAATTATTGCCGCCGGGATCAGAGGACATACGGTAACCATGTGGGAAATCGGTGAAGAGATGAGCGCCCGCGATCTCCTTCAAGAAAAATCCAGGTTTTTCGCCATGGATCTTTCCAAGGACGCGCGGCTATTGGCCGCCGCCTTCGGCAATGAAACCATCCATATCTGGGATACGGCGCAAGGAGAGGAATTGATCACCCTGTCGTGGGATCATTCGAAATATTTTATGACCGACCTGGTAATTTCTCCGAATGGAGAATATCTGGCCACCGGTATGGAGATGGTACCTGAGACCGGGGAATGGGACTCCCGGATTGTGGTCTATAATCTGAAAAGCGGTCAGGAAATTCGCGAATTGATCGGCCATACAGGGTGCATCTCGGGCATTGCGTTTGCGCCCGCTGAAGAAGTATTACTATCCGGATCCTGCGATGGAACGGTCCGATTATGGGATTTGGATACGGGACAGGTTTTACAGACGCTCGCCGATCTCGCCATGCCGATTTCTTCCATCGGGATCTCCCTCGACGGCGGAAGGATCTTCGCCGGTTACAAGGATCAAACCATAGGAATGTGGGATATCGGGAAGGAGACAATCCTCCGGTTATTCAAAGGTCATAGCACGCCCGTGAAGGAGATCATCCCGTCTCCGGACGGCCGTATGCTGCTCTCGATTTCAAGGGATTCTGAAATAATAAAATGGAATCTTCTCACCGGAGAAGAAGAAACCTCCCTGTCCGGATACTTGGGCCGGACCGGAAGCATGAATTTCTCGCCGGACGGCCAATTGCTGGCCTCCGGATCGGAATACGGCATCTTGCGAATATGGGGGGTGTCGAGCGGATCGGTGATCTGGAAGACGCTCTTGAATGAAAACCACACTCCCATCCCCAGGGTATTCTTCTCTCCGGATGGAAAATTCCTTGCAACGTTTGATTCCAAACAGGTTACGTTATGGAATGCGAAAACCAGGAGTGTGGCCAAGAGGTTGGCCGCTCCGCATGTGGGAATTGAGACCATCGCCTTCTCGCCGGATGGATCCATGTTGGCCATCGGGATGTCGGCAGACGAGGAGGAGATAGAAGTTCTCATATGGAATCTAGCCACCTATGCAGTGAGATGGGCTTTTCCGGCATCAACGATGGGATATATGCATAAGGTGCTTTTTTCGCCGGACGGAACACGAATAGGCGCTGCGATCGGCGATCTGGATGGCAAATACGTTTATGACGTTGACGTGTGGGATGTCGTCACCGGGCAAGCGCTTCCCATCGCGGACATCGATGGAGAAATTACGGATTTTGCCTTCTCGGAGGATGGACAGAGCCTTATCGGCGCAAGGGGCGGGAGGATCACGCTTTGGGATATCTCTACGGGATTGGAGATTGCCACGCGCGATGGATTTGAAGGGATTGCTCGCTTGATTTTTTCCCCGGATCGTAAAATCCTTGTCTCCCCGGTCGGATGCCAGATGAAATTGTGGGATGCCGCGACGGGTGATGAAATTATGATGTTGATGCGAAACGGAAACCCTTTGTGCGAGTATGGAGATATTGCTTTCTCGCCGGATGGAACGATGCTGGCGGCTGGCTTTTACGATGGAACGATCAGTCTCTGGGGCATCCCGGAATAGACAAATAGCCCTATCCTCTTGCGCATTACTCGTTACGGTGAGGCTGGAAGAGGAAAGATGGCGGTGCGGCTGATGGAGGGGTTGCAGGGACCGTTGTAGTCCGCGCGTCCGCCGCTCGGATTGGCCGTCTCCGATCGTTCCGATTTTGTCCACCTGGATTTGGTATATAGTTGGGGCATCATGACCGCCTGGATGGAATCCGCATGACCGACAGGCAGAACCCTTCCCTGCGGATCGGATTCCCGCGCCTGCGCAAGGAACGGAGCGAAGTGCGGGATTTCCTTCCCGCTTTCACCGCCAGGCTTGCGCGCCTCGGGGCCGGCATCGTCCTCGAACGCGGGTATGGATCGGGGATGGGGTACGCCGAAGGCGACTACCTGAACCACGGCCCGGGAATCGCTTTTGATTCCCGGGAGGCCGCCTTCCAACAGCATCTCGTGGTCGTCCTGCGGTGCCCGGAAGAGGAGGAACTGCGGTGGATGACTCCGGGCGCCTGCCTGCTTTCCATGCTGCACTATCCCACGCGGCCGCGGCGGGTGGCCCTCCTCCGTTCGCTTGGGTTGGAGGCGGTTTCGTTCGATGGATTGAAGGACGACAGCGGCCGGCGGCTGGTGGAAAACCTCCGTGCCGTCGCCTGGAACGGGATGGAAGCCGCCGTGCGGATCTTGGCGCGGACGTATCCCGCCCCGGGGTTCGATGATCCGCGGCGCGGCCCGATCCGAGTGAGCGTGATGGGCGCGGGCGCGGTGGGCGGAATCGTCGTCCAGGCGGCGGTCCGCTACGGGAACGAAGCGCTCCACCGCCGCTTGGCGGATGCGGGAGTGCCCGGCGCGCAGGTGACCGTGGTGGATTACGATTTCACCGCCCACGGCAAGCCGATGCAGGCCCTGTTGCGAGGCACCGACATCCTGGTCGATGCCACCCAGCGGCCCGACCCGAGCCGGTGCGTCATCCCCAATTCCTGGATCGCCGATCTTCCCGACCATGCCGTGATCCTCGACCTGTCGGTCGATCCGTACGATCCGGCCGCCGGCCCCGGCGCGGCGCAAAAAGCCGTCGAGGGGATCCCGCAGGGCGACCTAGACCGCTTCGAAATCCCGCCCGACGATCCGGCCTACCACAGCCTTCCGGCGTGGGTGGATTCCCGCAACCGCCGCTGGGTGGCTTCCTGTTATTCTTGGCCGGGACTCCATCCCCAGGCCTGCATGGAGGCGTACGGGTCGCAGCTGCAGCCCATAATGCGTAAGATCCTCGAACGGAACGGGGTTGCCAACATCCGCTTTACCGGCTCCTTTTTCGAGCGCGCGATCTCGCGCGCGATGCTCTCCCGGTGGAGCGGCGGTGGCGCGGGGGAATCCGCCCCGGATTCGCCGCCGGTAGGCCCGCCGAAAGGAGCTTGATCTGAAGATGGATCTCCCCCGGACGATCGGATTTCCGCGGATGAGGAAGGAGCCTTCCGAGAAGCGGGTTTTCCTTCCGGAATTCGTCCAACGCATGACCCGCCTTGGGTTGGAGGCTTACCTCGAAGAGGGGTACGGATCGCGCGAGGGTTTCTCCTTCGACGATTACTGCGAGGGAAGCCTCGCCGTGCACCAGTGCGGCCGCGAAGACGCCTTCCGGCAGGATCTGGTCCTGGTCCTGCGCTCCCCGAAGCGGGAGGATTACTCCCTGCTTAAGCGCGGCGGTTGCCTGATCTCGATGCTGCACCTGCCGACCCGGCCGCGGCGCGTGGACCGGCTTGAGCGGCTCGGTTTGCGGGCGATTTCACTGGACGGGATCGCGGACGACAGCAACCTGCGCCTGGTGGAAAACATGAAGGCGGTCGCCTGGAATGGGCTGGAAGCCGCCTTCGATTGGCTGGAAAAAAGCGCGCCGGATTTCCGCCTGCCGCACGGCGGGCCGGTCCGGGTGCTGATCCTCGGCGCGGGTATGGTCGGCAAACACGCGGTCGAGGCGGCGACCAAGTTCGGCAATATCGAACGGAGCGTGGCGCTCCTGGACAAGGGCGGACCGGGGGCGGTCGCGACTGTCGCCGGCCGCCATGTCAGCGGCCAGGCCGCGGTGATGGAGGGGCTCTTCCGGGAAACCGACATCCTTGTCGACGCTACCCAGCGCAGCGATCCCTCCCAGCCGGTGGTGCCGAATGCCTGGCTGGCCTGGCTGCCCGAGCAGGCGCTGGTGGTCGATTTGGCGGTGGATCCCTATACGCTGGAGATCAACCCCCCGGTGGTGCGTGGGATCGAGGGCATCCCGCAGGGCAACCTCGACAAGTTCGTGTTCCCCGCCGACGATCCGGATTGGGAGAAAACCGTCCCATTGCAAATCCCCTCCGCAAACCGCCGCACGACGGTCACCTGTTATTCCTGGCCGGGAATCCATCCGGAAGCGTGCATGCGCCATTACGGCCGCCAGCTGGAGCCGCTGATGGAGGTGCTGACGGCCAAGGGGTATGAAGGGCTTTCGCCGGATGGAAGTTATTTCGAGCGGGCGCTCTTCCGGGGTACGCTGAAGTATTGGCTGGCGCACAGCGCGTATAAACCCGGAGGCAGATGACGGGTTAGAGACAGCCGCCGGCAGGGTGTCGGTTTCTTATCTTGTGAAACCGTTTGATATCTGACTTCACTGCAAAAAACCATTTCCCACCGCAAAGACGCGAAGAACGCCAAGTTTTCCCCAATTATTTTTTGCGGGCTTGGCGTCTTTGTGTTTATTACCTTTCAAAACCAATACCTATGGCAGTGAGTGCCCTGAAAAGGTTCTACCGTGAGGGTAATAAATCTTCCGCTCAACCTCGATGGACAAAGAACAGTCGGGTT
>JAFGKK010000029.1 GCA_016928575.1 Anaerolineales bacterium | reverse complement strand
GCCGAAGAACTCGCGCACCGCGGCGACGATCGGCCGGATGTTGATCAGGTTCATCGGCGAGAAGGATTCCTGGTCGCGGATCGACATCCGCTCGCGGACCACGCGCTCGGTGCGGCGCAGGCCGATGCGCATCTTGTTCTGGATCAGCTCGCCCACGGTCTTGACCCGGCGGTTGCCGAGATGGTCGATGTCGTCCGGGCTCTCCAGCCCGTTGTTGATCAGGATCAACCGCTCGATCAGCTTGATCACGTCCCACGGCGTGACGGTGCGGTGGCTGAGCGGGATGCGGGCGTGCAAGTCCAGCTTCTGGTTCAGCTTATAGCGGCCGACCCGTTCCAGGTCGTACCGCCGCTGGTCGAAAAGCTGTTCCTGGAGGTACTGGCGGGCGTTGTCGAGCGTCGAAGGATCGCCCGGGCGCATCCGCTTGTAGAATTCGATCAGCGCCTCCTGGGCCAGGGTCCGCTTTTCGCGCTTTTCCCAGGTCGGCTCCTGTTTAATGGTGTTGGCGAGGAACGGGCGCGCGGGATTGGTGTCGGATTCCTGGAATAGCGCCTGGATTTCCTGATCCGAGCCTTCCTGCAGCGGCCAATCCGGCTTGTCGGCGCTCAGCGCCGCCAGCGCCCGCAGGAGCATGGTCACCGGCACCGTGCGTTTGCGGTTGAAGCGGATGATCAGGTAATCGCTTTTGCGGGTCTCGAATTCCATCCACGCCCCGCGGTCGGGGATCAGCTTGGCCGAGGCGAGCAGCCGGCCCGTGGCGCGGTCCTCCTCGGCTTCGAAATAAACCCCCGGCGAACGGATCAATTGCGACACCACCACCCGTTCGCTGCCGTTGATGATGAAGGTGCCTTTTTCGGTCATCAGCGGCATGTCGCCGAGGAAGATGTCCTGCTTGATCGGCTCGGGGACTTCCGCCCCGATCAGCAGAACGGAAACGTACAGCGGGGCGGCGTAGGTGATGTCGCGCTCGAGGCATTCTTCGATGGAGTATTTGGGTTCCTCGAACCAGTACTTCAGGTTCCACTGCTTGGCTTCCGGGCTTTGGCCGGGGAAATAGAGCCGCATCCCTTTGTTGAAGGATTCGATCGGGGAGATTTCGTCGAACAGCTCCGCCAGCCCTTCCTTCTTAAACCATTCGAAGGAATCCAGTTGGACTTCGATCAGGGTCGGCAGGGTGTGAATGTCGGGTATTCGCGCATAGGATTTTCGTCCGCTAAGAGCCATGGTTGCGATCTCCCGGTGCCCGCTGGAACATGGGGCTTCCCTCTCGTCGAGGGAGGCGGATTTTGCCACTCCAAGCCTTAAGAGGATGAGCAGAGGTTTTTGGGCGAAAAGGTATTATAAGTCTGAAGAGGGGGCAAGTCAAGAGGTATCCTTTACGCCTTCGAAATACTCCCCAAAAAAAGCCAATTCCGGATTTCCGGCCGGGGTAGAAGGGGGCGTGGGTTTCCGACGATTGCCCTACGGAAGCTTGACTCCCATTTTTTGGCATGGTAGAATTGCCGCCCGTTGCCCTAAGGATCATCAGGGCGAGGCGGAAAAAGCGCCTCACGCCCGAATCGCATAAACGCCAGCGTGGGGCGAGGCCATCGCGTTTGTCGGATGGCCTCCCCTACTGCCAGGGCAGGGTGAAATCAATCCGTTTTCGGTCCGGGTTCGCATTTTCGGGAGGTTCGACGTGCCGACAATCAATCAATTGGTCCGCAAAGGCCGGACCTGGAAGAAGGGGAAGAGCAAAGCGCCGGCGTTGCTCTACACGCTAAACGCCCGCAAGCAGCGCAGGTTCCGCCAGCCGCGCGGCGCGCCGCAGAAGCGCGGCGTGTGCACGGTCGTCCGCACCATGACGCCGAAGAAGCCCAATTCGGCCCTGCGCAAGATCGCCCGCGTGCGGCTGACCAACGGCATCGAAGTCACCGCCTACATCCCCGGCGAGGGCCATGCGCTGCAGGAGCACTCGGTGGTGCTGGTCCGCGGCGGACGGGTCAAGGACCTCCCGGGCGTTCGCTACCACATCGTCCGCGGCACGCTGGATACGACCGGCGTGGACGCCCGCCGTCAGGGCCGTTCCAAATACGGCAACAAGCGGCCAAAGGAAGCCCAAAAGGAGTAAGCCGTTTTCCCTCCCTGCCCTTGCCCCGTTTGCCATGCAGACGGAGGAAGGGCAGGGAGGAAAAACGTCGGGAGTCATTTGCATGTCGAGAAGAGTCCGCAAAGAACCGCGCCCGGTACCCCCGGATGTCCGCTACAACAGCGTGAAGGTCAACCGCTTCATTCACCAGGTGATGCACAAGGGCAAGAAGAGTACGGCGGTTTCGATCGTCTACGACGCCTTCGACCTGGTGCAGGAGCGCACCCAGAAGGATCCGCTCGAAGTCTTCGAGCAGGCGTTGCACAACGTCGGGCCGCAGATCGAAGTCAAACCGCGGCGGGTCGGCGGCGCCACCTACCAGGTGCCGATCGAAGTCGAAGCCGACCGGCGGGATTCGCTTGCGGTGCGCTGGATTCTGGCCGCCAGCCGCTCCCGGGGCGGAAAATCGATGACCGAGCGGCTGGCCGGCGAACTGCTTGACGCGGCCAACAACACCGGATCGGCCGTCAAGAAGCGCGAAGAAGTGCACAAGATGGCCGAGGCCAACCGCGCCTACGCTCACTACCGGTGGTAGCTCCGGCCGATGGCGCGCCGGAATGACGGCGGCCGTTACAAATCGAAGATGAGGTTCTTGGCGGGAAGCCTGGTGATCGGCCTGGCCCCGTAAGGCCAGGTCGAAGAGCAGGATTACGCACACCAGGACGGATTGAGGAAGGCATTATGGAACGCCAGGTCCCGCTGGAGCGATACCGCAATATCGGCATCATCGCGCACATCGATGCCGGCAAAACCACCACCACCGAACGCGTGTTGTTCTATACCGGCAAGACGCACCGGCTGGGGTCGGTGGACGACGGCACGACCGTCACCGACTGGATGGATCAGGAGCGCGAGCGCGGCATCACCATCGTCGCCGCCGCGGTCAGCGCCGAGTGGAAGGGCTACACCCTTAACATCATCGATACGCCCGGGCACATCGATTTCACGGCCGAGGTCCAACGCTCCCTGCGGGTGCTCGACGGCGGGGTGGTGGTCTTCGACGCCGTGCAGGGCGTCGAGCCGCAGAGCGAAACCGTCTGGCGCCAGGCCGACCGCTACGGCGTGCCGCGGATGTGCTTCATTAATAAGATGGACCGGACCGGCGCCTCGTTCGACCGCAGCGTGGAAAGCATCCGCGCCCGGCTGGGAGCCAACCCGATCCCACTGCAGATCCCGATCGGCGAGGAAGCCTCCTTCCGCGGCGTGGTCGACCTGATGGCCAAACAGGCCGTGCTGTGGACGGACAAGACCGGGGAAGACGCCGCAGTGGTGGAGATTCCGCCCGAATTCCAGGCCGAGGCCGAAACCCGGCGGGCCCGGATGGTGGAGCAGATCGCCGAACTCGACGAAGCGCTGACCCTGAAATATTTGGAGGGCCAGGCGATCTCGGTCGAGGAGCTCAAGACGGTTCTGCGGCGCGAGACCATCCAGGGCAAAGCCGCGCCGGTCCTATGCGGTTCGGCCTTGCGCAACAAGGGCGTCCAGCTGATGCTCGACGCGGTGGTGGATTACCTGCCCTCCCCGCTCGACATTCCGGCGGTGCGCGGGACTCACACCCACACCGGCGAGGAGCAGACCCGGCCGGTGGACGAAAACGCGCCCCTCAGCGCGCTGGTCTTTAAAATCGTCTCCGATCCGTACGTCGGACGCCTGGCGTATTTCCGAGTTTATTCCGGAAAACTCAAGCAGGGCGCGACCGTGCTGAATTCGGGGCGCGGCAAACGCGAACGAATCGGCCGGCTGATCCGCATGTATGCGGACCGGCGCGAAGAGATCGGCGAAGTGCTGGCGGGCGACATCGCGGCGGTGCTCGGAATGAAGGAAACCTTCACCGGCGATACGCTCAGCGACCTTTCCAATCCGATTCAGCTGGAGACCATCTCCTTCCCGGAGCCGGTGATCTCGGTGGCGATCGAGCCGAAAAGCACGGCCGATCAGGACAAGCTCTCCCAGGCGCTGCACAAGCTGGCCGAGGAGGATCCCACCTTCCGGGTGCGGACCGACGAGAACACCGGACAGACGGTGATCTCGGGGATGGGCGAACTGCACCTCGACGTGCTGGTCGAGCGGATGCGGCGCGAGTTCAACGTTCACGCCACCGTCGGCCGCCCGCGGGTCGCCTACCGCGAATCGATCACCCGCGCGGTGCCGAAGCTGGAATACCGCTACATCAAGCAGTCCGGCGGGCGCGGCCAGTACGGCCACGTGGTGTTCGCCCTCGAACCCGGCGAAGCCGGTTCGGGGGTGGTCTTCGAGAACAAAATCGTCGGCGGGGCGATCCCCAAGGAATTCATCCCCGCCGTGGAGAAGGGCGTCAAGGAAGCCGCGGAGGCCGGCGTGCTGGCCGGGTATCCGGTGGTGGACGTCAAGGTCACCCTGTACGACGGCTCCTTCCACGAGGTGGATTCGAACGAGATGTCCTTCAAGATGGCCGCGACCTTCGCCTTCCGCGAGGGCGTCCAGAAGGGCGGAGCGGTGCTCCTCGAACCGGTGATGAAGGTAGAAGTGGTCTCGCCGGAGGAATACCTGGGCGACGTGATGGGCAACCTGTCCGGCCGGCGCGCGGCCATCGGCGGGGTGGAAGCCCGGCCGGGAAACGTCCAAGCGGTGCAGGCGATGGTGCCGCTGGCGGAAATGTTCGGATACGCCACCGAGTTGCGATCGTCGACCCAGGGCCGGGGCGTGTTCACGATGGAATTCGATCATTACCAGGCGCTGGCCGAGGCGCAGGCCCAGGCGGCGCTGGGAAAAGGGTGAGCGGGGGTCGTTGTTCCGCTCCGTCGGCGCTTTCACGCTGTAGTCGCAAGGGAGAATTCACATGGCCAAGGAAAAATTCGTTCGCAGCAAGCCGCACCTGAACGTGGGGACGATGGGGCACATCGACCACGGGAAGACGACGCTG
>JAFGKK010000028.1 GCA_016928575.1 Anaerolineales bacterium | reverse complement strand
GAATTTTTCGGATCAATGGCCAGAGCGGAGACGGGTCCGCCCCAAGGGCCGTGGGTTTCCCAATTATAGGTTATGGGTGTGGATGTCGGCGAGGATGTTGGAGTGGGCGATAAAGATGGGAATGAGGTATATGAAGGAGTCCGCAATGATGTCGCAAATCCGGTTGATTTTGGCAAGGGAGATGCCTTCGGTGTAGAAGCGGAATTACACGAGCTATTGAATACGGATAGAATTACTACAACAAGGAAAGAAAGGAAGCCTTGATAGTGAGATTTCCTGATTAGTGATTTCATACCCCTCCGATAAAGAATCGGTTGTGTGATAATTTTATCCAAAAAGAAAACCCCTTCTGTTAATTGCTTGGCGTTTTTTGATGAAAGGCAGCCAGGGCGTTTGTTCCTCCGCGGGTTTGGGAAGAACCGGCTATGGCTCTCGCATGCGCCTCTCTCATTCACCCTCCCTATCATAAGCGCATAGTTTGGAGGTTGGCAAGACGCCAGAGATGGAATTATCGTCACCGTAAGCGCCCGCGCCCGGGAAATGCCGTGTTTTGTTTTTGGATGACAAGCACGGGGATTTGTCAAATGAATGGAGGGATGATCCTTCGGACAGAAAAGGAATTATCCAGAAAAAGGACAAGAAGACTTCATGATATCCCCCGCCTTGTAAAATTTGCCGTAATTGCAAAAACCCTTTTGTGTCTTTTGTGCTTTCTGCAGCCATGGAAAATAGATGGCTGCGAAGGGTTTCCTTATCCGGCCCGCTGTCGGATGTTATAATTTTTTTGTTATGGCAAATGAGAAAGCCGGCGCCGGAAGCGGCGCCCCCCGCCGCATACTCGGCATGAAGCCGCACCAGGCCGCTTTGCTGCTGGGATTGGCGGCGCTGGATTGTTTTGCCATGGCCATCGGGGTCACGGTGATCGCCGGAATCCTCCTCGCCGCCGCAAAGCCGAAGCAAACCTTCGGCGGAGAGGCGCAAACCTCTCCGCTGCCCGCGTTTCCTCCGTCGACGCTTGCCTCCGCCATTCCAACCGTCACGCCGCGCTTCAAACCGACCGAATCCGCATCCGCTCTTTCCCCGACCGCGGAGATCGAGGTCGAATGGCGGATTTTTTCCGTTGCGGAGGTGGAGATTTCGATGCCCGCCACTTACGCCGCGGGCGATCCGCACACCGAAGCCGCGGCGATCGTCGCCGCCTTGCAGGAATTGGGGGCGGATTTCGATTGGACGGCGATCGAGGAAAAGCTGACCGGCGCCGCCAAGAGTTACGTGTTGTGGGGCATCGACTCGCGCCAGGGAAATCCGGCGGTGGTGACCAACGTCGCCGTCGCCTACGATTTCCCCAGCCCGGGGGAATCGCCGGCGGACTACGCTTCGCGGTTTCTCGATTCCATTTCCAATCAATACAGCCTGCTGGAACGGCTGGGGCTCGCGCATCCGGCCTACGAGGTCGAGCGACTGCTGCTCCTTGCCTTCGACGAAGGCGGCGCGCAAAAACAGATGGCGGTGTATTTCGTCCGGGACGGGAATCGGATATGGGATATTTTCTGTTACACGGCCGCCGACGAGATGGAAACCCGTCTGCCCGTCTTCGACCGGATGGTTGACTCCTTCCGCGTGCGGGGTTGACCGCATGGGTTCGCGCCCTTGGCTACCGTCAAGGGGCGGGGGAATTGCTTTTCTGCGGGAGTGAGTCTAATATTATTCCGATCGACCATCGCGCGGCCCGCCGGTGGACGGCGGTCTGCGGGGAGGGTATCGTCCCATGGGCGAATCGGTGTCGCGCATTTTGGGTTTGAAGAAGCAGCCGGCGAGCGCGCTGGAAATGGCGCTGGTCATCCAAAAGGGGTTGCCGGCCCTCTCGTTGGCCCACGTCTGCAACCGCTTTTCGCTAGAGGAGGGCCGTCTGGCGGGGATTCTCGGCCTGCCGGCGGGGACCGTCAGCCGCCTGCGGCGGGTCCCGCAGAAGAAGCTCTCCCCGGCCGTATCGGATAGGCTCTATCGGGTGGCGGACCTGTTCCTGCTGGCCTCGAACGTCCTGGAGGATGAAGGCACGGCGCGGGATTGGATGCTCTCGCCCCAGCCGGGGCTCGGCAACCGCGTCCCCTGCGATCTGATGGGCATGGAAGCCAGCGCGCGGGAGGTGGAAGACCTGTTGCTGCGCGTCGACCACGGAGTGCTGGCGTGATGGCGGCTTGGAAGTTGATTCCCAAACGGCACCAGGGGGAAGCTTTCAGCGGAGAGGGCGCGCGCATCGCCGCCGGGCGCTGGAACGGACGCGGGGTGCGGGCGGTGTATCTGAGCGGAACCCTCTCTCTGGCGGCGCTGGAAATGCTGGTGTACGCCGGGCGGGCGGCGTTTACCATCCCCTTGGCGGTATTCAAGATCGAGATTCCTCCGGAAATCGCTGTCGACACCCTCCCGCCGCAGGACCTCCCCGCCAATTGGCGGCAGCAGCCCCCGCCGGAAAGCACCCGCCGGATCGGATCGGCCTGGATCGAAGGCGGAACGGCCGCGGTCCTGAGGGTCCCGTCCGTGCTTATCCCCGAAGATTGGACTCTCCTGCTCAACCCCGCCCATCCAGTTTTTTCGAAGATCCATATCCCCAAGCCGCAAGTCTTCCGGTTCTAACAGCGCATCTTTTTACAGGCGGCGCCGCGATCCGCCGCGATCGGGATTCCGGCGCATTGCCGAGGGAAGGAACTCCCGGATCCGTGTCCCGGACGCATACGGAATTCGGGACGGGCGGGCGGTTCCGGACGGCGTGGAGGCTGCCGGCGGCGTCCCATCTTCCGGACGGATCGCCGCGCGGGTCCGCGGCATCCGCAGGCGGCCGCCGCGGATGACGGCGGATAGAACCGGCGCCGCGCCTGTGCTAGAATCTCTTTCAGCCGCCCTTCGGAAGGAGTCGACCATGGAATACAGCAAACCGCGCGGAAAATACTTCGAGGAACTCGCCCTCGGACAAAAGATTTACACCGCCGGACGGACCGTCACCGAGGCCGACGTGACCGGATTCGCCGGCCTGTCGGGGGATTTCAACCAGATCCACATCGACGCCGACTACGCCGCGAAAGGCCCCTTCGGCCAGCGCGTTGCCCACGGCCTGCTGGTGCTTTCGATCGTCTCCGGGCTGACGGTGCAGACTGGTTTGATGGACCGGACCGTTCTCGCCTTCCGCGAGATCGCCGAATGGAAGTTCAGCCGGCCGGTGTTCCTCGGCGACACAGTGCGCTGCGAGATGGAAGTGACCGGGTTGAAGCCGTTTCCCCGCCTGGGGGGCGGCGCGGCGGATATCGCCCTGACGGTAAAGAACCAGAAGGACGAAACCGTGATGAGCGGCAAGTGGATCGTGCTGATCCAGAGCAAACCCGCGGCCTGAGATGGACGAATCGTCCGCCGACCGCTTCCGCCGCCTGCAGCGCAGCCTCGACGAAACCGGCGATTGGGACGATGAGGACGAGGAGGAGGAAGTCTCCTTCGAGGATGAATCCGCCCCGCCGCCGGAGCAAGCCATTGCCGGGGAGGAGCCCGCCGGGGCGGAACCGCCTCCCCCCGCACCCGGCCATGGGTTCGGCGCCGAAGAGGACTCGTTTTCCTCGGATTCCGGCGAAGTGGACCCAAGCTCGGGGGAGTCTGCCGCTCCTCCGCCCGGAGGGCCCGACGGCCTTGAATTCGAAACGGAATTCGTCGAATCCGTTCCGCCCAAGGAGCCGCCGAAGCCGCCGCGTATACCGCATTGGCGGGCGCGCAGGCGCCCGCCGCGGACCGGGCCGCTTGCCCCCGGCGGCGGATCTTCCACTTCCGGCTTTTCCAAATCCAGGCGGTCCCGCGGCCGCGCGGTACGCTCCTGCCTGTTCCGGATTTTGCTCACCGGGGTGTTTTCCTTCACCGCGGCCGGATTCCTGGCGGCGGGCTTCATGCTGTATGAATACTTCCAAATCGCCTCCACCCTGCCTTCGGTGGACGACCTGCGGACTCACACCGCCCAATTCGAGACGACCCGCATCTTCGACCGCAACGGCCAGCTACTCTACGAAATCATCGATCCGAACGCCGGCCGGCGGACCTACACGCCGCTGACATCAATCTCCCCCTACATGCTGGCGGCGACCATCGCCGCCGAAGATAAGAATTTTTTCAGCCATCCCGGCTTCGACCCGTGGGCGATTTTGCGGGCGTTCACCCAGAACTTCTCCTCGGGCGAGACCGTCTCGGGCGCCTCCACCATCACCCAGCAGTTGGCCCGGATGGTCCTGATGACGCCCGAGGAGCGTTCGGACATTTCCTACATGCGCAAGGTGCGCGAGGCGCTGTTGGCGGTGGAGATCACCCGCCGCTACTCCAAGGAAGAAATCCTGGAGCTGTTCCTGAACGAAAATTCATACGGCAACCTGGCCTACGGCGTGCAGGCGGCGGCCGAGACCTATTACCGGACCACCGCCGACCGGCTCAACCTCGAGCAGGCGTCGTTCCTGGCCGGCCTGCCCCAGGCGCCCTCGGTCTACGACGTGTACACCAACCGCGAAGCGACCCTCGAGCGACAGCGCCAGGTGCTGGTGATGTTGATCGAAACCAGCGCCGAACAGGATTGCGTCTTCATCGGGGAAAACTTGGGCGAAGTCTGCATCTCGCCGGACGAGGCCGTGGCGGCGTGGACCGCATCCCAAAGCAGGCAGTTCGCCCCCCCGGATGTGTACATGCGCTATCCGCATTGGGTGAATTACATCCGCCAGCAGCTGGAATCGCTGTACGATCCGCAGACCATTTACCGTTCGGGCTTCCAGGTCTATACCACCCTAGATCCGGGCGTGCAGGATCTGGCGCAGGATGTCGTCCTGCGCCAGGTTCAAGCGCTAGCCGACAAGCGCGTAACCGGAGGGGCGCTGGTCGCCATCCGGCCTTCGACGGGGGAGATCCTGGCGATGGTCGGCTCGCCGGATTTCTACGCCCAACCGGCCGGCCAGGTGAACATGGCCGTCCGCGCCCGGCAGCCGGGATCCGCCATCAAGCCGCTCACCTACTTGGCCGCGTTCGAACAGGGTTGGACGGCCGCGACGCTGATCTGGGACGTGCCGGGCGAATTCCCGCCTTCCGACGACCCTTTCGACACCAACCCGCCCTACAAACCGGTCAACTACGACGGCCGCTTCCACGGACCGGTGACGGTGCGCGGCGCGCTGGCGAACTCTTACAACATCCCGGCGGTGAAGACCCTGCAGGCCGTCGGCATCTACGACGATCCGGCCACGCCTTCCCCCGACGGATTCATCCCGATGGCCAAACGGCTGGGCATCACCACGCTGACCCGGGCGGACTACGGGCTTTCGCTCACCCTGGGCGGAGGCGAGGTGACGCCGCTGGAAATGACGGGCGCCTTCGCGGTATTGGCCGCCGGCGGCGTGCGGATTCCCCCGGTGGCGATCACCAAAATCCAGACCTTCGACGGGAAGACCGTCTTCGAGCACCAGCCGGCGGCCGGGGAGCGGGTTCTGCGCGAGGAGCATGCCTTCCTGATTTCCTCGATTCTTTCCGACAACGAAGCCCGCACGCCGATGTTCGGGGCCAACTCGGTCCTCAACCTGCCTTTCCCCGCCGCGGTGAAGACCGGCACGACCAACGACTTCAAGGACAATTGGACGGTCGGGTACACGCCCGACCTGGCGGCGGGGGTGTGGATCGGGAATCCGGACAACACCGAGATGATCGGGACGACCGGCGTCAGCGGCGCGGCGCCGATCTGGGCCGAGTTCATGGTCCACGCCGTCCAACAGATCGCCGGCGGCAATCCCGCGCCGTTCACACCGCCGCCCGGGATCATTCAGAAGTTGATCTGCGCCGACTCCGGAACCGAGCCGAGCAAGTACTGCACCTCCACCCGCACGGAATACTTCGCCTCCGACCAACCGCCCCTGCCGGCCGCCCAGGATCTGTGGCGCGACACCTGGATCGACACCTTCACCGGCCTGCGCGCCTCCGCGGCTTGCGCTGATCACATGCAGCAGGGTTTGACGATCGCGGTCAGCGATCCCGACGCGCGCTTGTGGCTGGCCGGGACTCCCGAAGGGCGGGCCTGGGCCGCGGCCCGCGGATTCCCCGATCCGCTGATCTATTACCCGGAAGGGGAGTGCACCGCCGACAGCCCCCGCCCGATTCTCCTGATCACCGTGCCGGAGGAAAACCAGACGGTCGCCGACGAGCGGTTCGACATCCTCGGCAAAGCGGATGCCACCCGCGAATTCGACCACTTTACGCTGGAATACGCGCTCGACCGGGATCCGGACGAGTGGATCGCCATCATTCCCCCTTCCACGATCCCGGTCTCGGCGACGGGCAAGCTGGCGGAGTGGGATGTCTCGCGGATCGACAACGGGTGGCTGACCATCCGACTGACCGTTTTCTCGCGCCAGGGTGGGAAAGCGGAAATAAACGTCCGCTTCCACCTGCAAAAACCCGTTCCGACGCCCGTTCCCACCCGCACGCCCACCGAAACCCCGACGGTGACTCTGACGCCGACGGAAACCCCGATTCCAACCGGCACGCCGACCTTCACGCCCCAGCCCACTTCCACCGGAACCGCATCCGAGACGCCCCTGCCCACCGATACCGAGACGCCCTTGCCGACCAGCACGCCGACCACGTGATGTCCGTCCTGGGTCCTCGGCCGATTTCGGGATGGAAATCGCCGGCCGTCCGGGAATTCTTGGGCGGAGAGCGCTCCTTTCCGGGTTGTTATAATCGCGGTTATGGCTTCGCGCGCTTGGTGTGCGTTGTTCTGGACGGCTTTGCTGTGCGGCTGCCGGCCCGCCGCGACGCCGGTGGAATTCCCCACCCCGGCCCGCTGGCAATCGCCGACCGCCTCCCCTTCGTATTTTTTCCCGACGCGCGCGGTCTCGCTCACTCCGACGCCGGCCCCGAGCCCCACTCCGCAGACCTACACCGTGAAGGCGGGCGACACCTTCGGCTCGATCGCCGCCAAGTTCGGCGTCACCGTCGATGCGCTGATCCAAGCCAACCCCGGCGTGGATCCCAATGCGCTGCCGATCGGCCAGGTGCTGGTGATTCCGGTCAGGCCGGCGGGTTCCGAAACGCCTCCCCCCAGCCCCACGCCGGTAAGCCTGGAACTCGGTCCGCCCTATTGTTACCCGCAACCCAGCGGCGGAAAATGGTGCCTGGCAATGGTGGGCAATCCGGGGCCGGATCCGGTTTCCGGACTGATCCTGCGGTTTTCGCTGTATGCATCGCCCGAGGAAGATGCCTTCAGCGCCCTGGATACGGCGTTCCCCCTTTTCGTTCTGCCCGCCGGCCGGCGGACCGCGGCGGCGGTGTTCTTTCCTCCGGAGCTGGCGCAGCCCGAAATCGCCCGGGTCGAACTGGCGAGCGCCGTGCGCACCACCGAGGCGCTGGGGATCCTGCCGGCGGTCGTAACAAAGGAAACCGCCGTCCCGCGTTCGGACGGGATCGAGTTGACGGTCGAGTTCCGCATCGATGCGGAAGACGGAGCGGCGGCCACGCGGGTGGACGCGGTGCTGGTGTTGTTGGATTCCCTCGGCCGGCCGGTGGGATTCCGAATCTGGCACGGCCAGGGGGAGTGGCCGCCGGGACCAACGCACACGTTGACCCTCGATGCGTTTGTGTTGGCGGGGCGGATGGATTCTTACGAATTTATTCTTCAGGCTCGGGGAGCTTAGGAATCCGAATGTATTTTTTCGTGCGCAAGGTGGTGAGCATTCTGCTGCATGCGGTCTCGAAGGCGACCGTCATCGGGGTCGAGAACGTCCCCCCCGAAGGCCCGTTCCTGCTGACACCCAATCACTTGAGCCAGATCGACACGCCCTTCGTCCTGGCGGCGATCCCGCGCCGGATGGGCGTCTTCGCCGCCAGAAAATACCGAAAAAACCCGTTTCTGCGGGTGCTATTTGAGACGATGGGCTGCATCTGGGTCCGCCAATTCGAGGCGGACCGCGAAGCCCTGCGTCAGGCGATTCACTTTCTGAAAAACGGCGGGGCGCTCGGCGTCGCGCCGGAAGGGACGCGCAGTCGCGAGACTCATGCCCTGCTCCCCGGCCGGGGCGGCGCCGCGCTTCTGGCGAGCCGCTCGGGAGTCCCGGTTTTGCCGGTGGCCATCTGGGGGACCGAGATGTTCGTCAGCGACCTGCTTCACCTGCGCCGCGGATCGGTGTTCATGCGGATCGGACAGCCGCACCGTCTGGAGGTGAATCCACGGGCCAAAGCCGCGGAGTTGGATACGGCGACGGACGATCTGATGTGCGCCATCGCCGCCCTGCTACCCCCGCGTTACCGCGGAGTGTACGCCGATCATCCGCGGCTGAAAGCCTGGCTGGATAGGGCGGAACGGTGAGCGTCGCGCCGCTGGCACTCGATGCCCGAAGCACCCTGAGCGGACTGTTGGACGGGAGGCGCGCCGGGGACGCGATGGCGCTCTACTACGCCCTGCTGCACCCCGCCGCCAAAACCCGCCTCTGGGCGCATCGCTCGTCCGGCGGCGGCTTGGACGGATTCCTCGTGCGGGCGCAAACCGGACAGGATCTTTTCCGTCCGCTGGTTACGCTCCGCGCGAAAGACGCCGCCTCCATCTCCGAACTTTTACGGGCGGCGTTTCCCGCCCCCCGGGCGGCGATCTTTTCGGTCCCGGAAGCCCTCAGCCTATGGGTTCTGCCGCGAATCACGCCCGAGAAGATTCAGCAGATCCTGTTGTTCCGGCTGGATCCCGCGCGTTTGGAACCGCTGGTGAACATCTTCGTGCGGCGCGCGGAATCCCCGGGCGGCCTGCCCCGCTTTGAGATCCGCCGCGACGACCGCCTGTTGGCGGCGGCCGGCGTGAATTGGCAATCCTCCGACTGGGCGGAGGTTTTCGTCCACGCCGATCCGCAGGTCCGCGAACGGGGGTACGGCAAATCCGTGTGCGCCGCCTTATGCCGTCAGCTGCTGGAAGAGAAGAGGCGGATCCTTTTTGCGGTCGAGGAAGGCAACGCCGGCTCGCTGCATCTGGCCCGCAGCCTGGGATTCGAAGATACCGGAGAGAGGGAAGTTCTTTGTTACGGTTCCGTCGCGGCGATTTCGGAAGGCGCGCCGTAGTCCGTCCGGATTGACCATCGGGAGGTCAGCATGGCCGAAGCCGAATTTCATTTTCCGAAAGGTTTCCGCTGGGGAACCGCCACGTCCGCCCATCAGGTGGAAGGGTGGAACACCCGCAACGATTGGTGGGCTTGGGAGGAGCAGCCGGGGCGCATACTGCGCGGCGACCGCTCCGGGGCGGCCTGCGATTGGCGGGGCGGCCGGTGGAAGGAGGATCTGGACCGGGCGGCCGCGGGCGGGCAAACCGCCCACCGCTTCTCCGTCGAGTGGAGCCGGATCGAACCGGAACCGGATCGCTGGGACGGGCAGGAGCTGGATTTTTACCGTGAGATGATCGCCGGCATGCGCGCGCGCGGCATCGAACCGATGGTCACCCTCCATCACTTCACCAACCCGCTGTGGCTGGCGGAGAGCGGCGGATGGGAAAACGAGGCGGTCGCCTCCCGGTTCGAATTTTTCGTGCGCAAGACCGTTGCGGCGCTGAAGGACCTGGTGGATTTGTGGTGCACGATCAACGAGCCGAACGTCTACATGTATTGCGCCTATGCCGGCGACGCCTTCCCGCCGGGGCGGAAGAACACCGGCGCCGCGATGCGGGTGATGCGCAACCAGATCCTGGCGCACGCCGCCGCCTACCACGCGATCCACGAAATCCAGCCGCAGGCCCGGGTGGGGATCGCGATCCAATACCGGGCCATGACCCCGCACTCCGCCAGCCCCCTGGACCGTCTGGCGGCCGCGTTGCAGCTGCGGATCTCCAACGACCTTATGCCGTTTGCGCTGCAGGACGGCCGGCTGCGCTTCCCGCTCGGCCGCGAGCGGATTCCCCAAGCCGCCCGGACCCAAGATTACATCGGGGTGAATTATTATTCCTGCGACGACGTGTCGTTCGACCTGCGCCGGCCGGGCGAGCTTTTTGCCCGCCGGTTTTATCCGCCGGGCGCCGATCTCAGCCAGATCGGCTGGAACGCGAACATCCCCGAAGGCATGAGCCGCGCCATTCGCTGGGCCGAAGGATTCGGCCTGCCGATCCACATCACCGAAAACGGGATCGAGGACGACGCGGACGAGATCCGGCCGCGCTATCTGATCCAGCACCTTCACCGGATCTGGAAGGCGGTCAACATCGGCGCGCCCGTGCACAGCTACTACCACTGGAGCTTGGTCGACAATTTCGAATGGGAGCGGGGCTGGACCCAGCGTTTCGGATTGTGGGCCCTGGATCCGAAGACGCAAGCGCGCACCCAGCGCGCTTCGGGGAAGCTGTACGACGAGATCTGCCGGGAAAACGGCGTCACCAGCGGCATGGTCCGGCGCTACGCGCCGGAGATCCTCGACGGTCTCTTCCCCGGGTAGCGGTCTATTCCATCCGGGTTTCACCGAAATATTCTTTCCGGGCGAAGCGGGGGATCGGAAGAATGCAAGAGAAGGCGCTTCACTCAGCTGGACGGATTCTTCCATTGATTTCATCCGACGGGTCGAAAGGAATCTCCACAGTATGGGACGAAGGTTGATCGGCTATTTTTCGTTATTCATCTGCATCGGCCTGGATATGGCGTTGACCGGACCGGCCCTTCCGGCCTTGGCCGCCCAGACCGGAAGCACAGTGGCCGCGATGGGAACCATTTTTATCGTCGGCGCCGGCGGAGTCTCTCTGGGGACGCTGCTCGGCGGCTGGCTGTTCGACCGGATTCCCGGGCGGCGAATCCTCGTGATCGGGCAGTGCGTCGTCGCCGCGTCGATTTTCCTCACGCCGCACATTCCGTGGTTCGGCGTCTTGATGGTCCTGATCGTCGTAAAGGGCATCGCGGGCGGAGCGGTCCATTGCGGAGCCAACACGCTTCTGCTTTGGACCTTCGAGGGTAAGGCCGGCCCCTACGTCAACGCGTTGCATTTCTTCTTCGGGTTGGGGGCGTTCCTCAGCCCGTTCCTGTTCGGCCTGCTGATCGACGCCGGACGGGTTTACGCCGAGGCCTACCACATCCTGGCGGTCGTCGGTCTGCTGGTGGCTTTGGTAATGGGAGGAACGGTCGTCGCTCCAGCCCCGAAGCCGAAGGCCGCCGGGGCGGCGGCGGAGGCGGGCGGAGGCTGGTCCGTCGCCCCGCTGGTGATCTCGGCCATGCTGTTCCTGTTCTTCTACGTCAGCGGCGAAATCACCTTCGGTGGATGGGTCTTCACCTATGCCCGGACTCTGAATCTGGCAGACGCCGCCCACGCGGCTTACCTCACGTCTGTTTTCTGGCTGGCCTTCACGGTCGGACGCCTGCTCTCGATCCCCGCCGCAGTCCGGTTCCGGCCGGCGCAGATTATTCCAGCCGCGCTGGCCGGGGTCGCCGCGTTCCTCGGCTTGCTGATCGTATTCCCGGGCTCGCCCGCGGCGCTGTGGACCGCCGCCGCGGGAACCGGGTTCTGCATGGCGCCGGTCTGGCCGACCGGATTCACCCTGGCCGGACAATCCGTGCGGCTGACGGCGCGCATCACCGGATTCATCCTCCTCGGCGACAGCCTGGGCGGGATGGTGCTGCCCGGGCTGACCGGCTGGATCATGGAATCCGCGGGCGCGCCGGCGATGCCCCGGCTGGTGCTGACCGCCGCGGCCTTGACGTTTCTGGCGTTTCTGGGAATTGTCGTTTTCGGGAAAAAAGGGAAGCCCGCAGCCGTCCCGGCCTGATCGGCCGAAGGAACCCTTCCCGGGTCCGGGGAAAGAGAACCGGAAGCCGTCTCCCATGCGCCGACTCGGCGGCTTTCTGGCGGACGCCGCCGGACGAAGCGGCCGATGGGGGACGGCTCGCAAGCCCGTTAACATTCCTCTGATCCGGGTCTTACCCTCTTCTAATGCGCCCCTCCTAAAATAAAAGTATCAAAACCCGTAAAGGGAATACGGAGGTGGACTATGGCAAATCTTATCCGCTGGGAACCCATTCGTGAACTAAGCGGCATGCGGGACATGATGGATCGTCTGTTCGACGACAACTTCACCCGCCCCTTCTCGCAGGCGCTGTGGGATGTGGCGTCGGTCCCGACCATGGACCTGTACCAAACCGCCGACGAGATCGTGCTCAAGATGGGCCTCCCGGGCGTCAAACCGGAGGACATTCAGATCTCGGTCGCCAACGGGGTGCTCACCATCCGCGGCGAGGTGAAGGAGGAAAAGGAAGAAAAGGAACGGGCCTATCACCTGCGCGAGCGGCGTTGCGGGTCCTTCAGCCGGTCGGTGTCGCTCCCGAGCAACGTCAGCGCCGATAAATCCACCGCGGATTTCGAAGACGGCGTGCTGACCCTGACCCTGCCAAAGGCCGAGGAAGCCAAGGCCAAGACGATCACCGTCAAGGCAAAGAAATAAGCGACATGGAAAATAAAGAAGGACCGGATTTCCGGTCCTTCTTTATTTAACCAGGAACCGCCGCGGGTTTCCGCGGCGATACGGAGCGGGGTCAGGATCCGGTCGGCGTCTCGGTCGGCGTCGGCGTCTCGGTCGGCGTTGCGGTCGGGGTGGGCGTGGCGGTCGGCGTGCCTTCTGTATCGTCGTCTTCCGCTGCGGGGTGGACGACGATCCCCTGAGCCGTGAACGGTCCGCCGGTTACGTCGCGCGGGGAGATGATTGTCACGCGGCGCCCGACGGCGAGCTCGTCCGCGCGCTCCGCCGGCAGAATCTTGGTCTCCGCGGTGATGAGGAAGGTGTATTCGTTGCCGTCGCGGGCTTCGATGGTGATGCTTTCGCCTTCCGTGTAGGCGGTCACCACCCCGACGTGGTGCTTCGGCGCCGGCTTGCCGGGGGAGACCGAGATCTGCACCGCGGTCAAGGTCCCGTCATCACCCTTAAGCGCCCGCACGAGGACTTTTGCTCCGATCTGGATATCGGCGACGGTCGCTTCTCTTCCCATGGATGGGATTTTCACCGTCGTGTCTTCGGTTACCCGGAAGGCGATCTCCGCTCCGGATTTGTCCTTGATCGTCAAACCGCCTTCGCCGGCGGCCACCACTTCGCCGGAGAAATTCGCCCTTTCCGGTTTGGGCGTCTTTGACGGCTTTTTGTCCTTCGGGGTTTTCGCGGCCGAGTCTTTCGTCGGTTTCGGCGTGCGCGTCTTCGCCCATTCGGCGTAGGCGGCCGGGGATCCCGGCGCAACGTCGGGTTCAATCCAGACGGCTGAAAGCAGGAGGAGGGAGGCAAAGGCGACGGTAAGTGGTTTCATCGTATGAGACTCCTTTCGGTTTGCAGGATCATTCCGTATCCGGTTCGTACACCACGATGACGGCGAAGGCGACTTCATTGCCTTCCAGGTCGCTCGCCACGCATAGGATTTCGTTCAGCCCTTCTTCCAGCGGGACTCGGGCGGAAAACATCCCGTCCGCGCCGGCGACGGCGATCTCCTCGTTGAGGGTTATCACCGTCTCGGCCGGGGCGGCGCCGATCACGTCGACCCACGGGTCGGAGACGACTTCATCCTCCCCTGGAGAAAACAGGCGGATTTCCGCGCCGGAAGGAAATGACGCGACCAGATACGGCTCTCCCAAGCGGGTTTCCAGCCGGGCGCGGGTATTCGTTGCGGCGGCGGGCGAGGTTTCCGCCGCGGGCTTCCCGCCGGTCGTGGGTTTGTCGAGCAAGGCGGAATGGATACTGCAGACGCAGGCCGTCAACGCCCACCCCGCGAGCAATACCAGCAATATCCGAACCGAGGAAGAATGCCGCCTCATGACCTGATTCCCCGTCGCAGAATGTCATCCTCTGGAGGGTGAAGTTCTGCATTACTGGCGCCGCGGTCCCTCCGCCGATGCGTTCCGAAGGGGTCCGGAATGGCATAGAACTCCTTCGCGGGCGGGTTCAATCCACGGCTGAAGGAGAAAACGTAATAAGCGGCCGGGCGTTACCCGGTGGGATACGTTACAATCGTCCTGAAATCGACGGTGAAGCGGCTGGATCTGGTCGGAAAAACCGATTAATCAAGATGACGGCATGGAAAATCGCACATTCCTTTCTTGCAAACCAGAATTCCGCAAGGATGGAGCAGGGTGAAGCGGTTGAAATCCGTGGAAGACGATCCCGCGATATACTGTAACGAACCTGACGGGAATCCGTTGTCATGATGGAAACACCGAAATCCGAGCCGAGTGATGCGATCCTGGTGGCGCAGGCCCAAGGCGGGGATGCGGATGCGTTCGGCCTCCTCTACCGGCGCTATATGGATCCGATCTACCGCTACTTGCTGCTCCGTCTCGGAGATTCCCAGGAAGCGGAAGACCTGACCGAGGACGTGTTCTTCCGGGCGTTCCAAGCCCTCGGCGCCTACCGCGAACGCGGCTGGCCGTTCTCCGCTTTCCTCTATCAGGTGACGAAAAACGTGCTCATCGACCATTACAGACAGAGCAAAGGGGAGGCGGCGGCGGAGTGGTCGGAACCCAAGGCCGAGACTCTGCGGCCTCTCGACGAACAGATCATCCGCAGCGAAAACATGACCGACCTGCACCGGGCGATGAACGACCTTCCCCCCAACTACCGCGAGGTGATCATCCTGCGGATCATTCTGGCGATGCCGACCGCGATTGTCGCCAAATGGATGAACCTCACCGAAGGGGCGACCCGCGTCCTGCTGCATCGGGCGCTGGCCTCGCTCCGCGGAAGACTTCAGGAGCCGGCATGAACTCGGACGAGCGCCGCCAAGCGGAAATTTTCGACGCCGCCCTGCAGCGGTTGCAGGACCGGCGGGCGACGATCGAGGATTCCCTTTCGGCGCATCCGGAAGACGCGGACGCAATCCGGCCTCTGCTGGAGGCCACCGAGCGGCTCCGCCGCGGCATTTCGGTGCGCGGGCCTTCGCCGGAATTTATGGAGGCGTCGGAGGCGCGCCTGCGGCTGAGGATCCGGGCCTTGCCGCGCAAACGCTCCGCGCGGAATGCCGTCCGCACGATCCTGCCGCGGGCAGGGTGGGTCCGTTCGGCCGTCTTGGCCGGCGTAGCCGTCCTCACCGCGTTTCTGGCGATGGGATGGGGGGTGTCCGCGGCATCGGCGCAAGCGCTCCCGGGCGACGGCTTGTTCTCGGTAAAGCGGGGCTTCGAAGAAATATCGCTGTTCTTCTCTTTCACTCCCGCCGGAGACGTTGACCTGCTGGCCAAAAACGCCGACACGCGGCTGGCGGAGGTCGAAGAACTTGTACGCACGGGGCGCGCGGACGATCTGGCGGTGGGGTTACAGGAATATTCCAGAACCTTGGAACGGCTGGATGCGGCTCTGGGACAATTGCCCGCGGATTCCGATCCCGGCCGGCTGGACGCTCTGCAAGCCCGGCTATCCCGCCACACCGAGGTTCTCACGGGGCTGAGCGATCGGATTCCCGAACAGGCCCGGGCGGCGTTGGACCAAGCCGTCGGACAATCCCGGAAGTCAAACGATATTGTGGAAGACCTAAAACAGGGCAACGGTCCGGAACAGCTTCCGCCCGGCCAGCAGAAAAAATCGACCGGCGAAGCCGAAGACGGGAAAACCAAACCTTCCGTTACCAGGAAGGCGACCAAAACCGATCGGCCGGTCAAGAGTACTGCGGAGCCCACCGACACGCCCGAACCGACCAAGACGCCCAAGCCGACCAAGACGGACAAGCCGACCAAGACGGACAAGCCGACCGAAGAACCTAAAGCGACCAAACCCCCTAAACCTGAAAAATGAACAAGGGTTGTCTCCGGATCGTCATGCCCGCGCCTGCCCCGAGAAGCGGGGTGTTCGTAGCGGGTATCCAGCCATGGAAGCCATGGATTCCCGCCCCCCCCTGGCGAAGAATGAGCCGAGAGCCGGCGCGGGAATGACGGACTATCTCCGGCAGGGATTTTTTCACAAAAACCATTGATTTACTTTTTAGACAGCCTCATCGCGAAGTGCAACCCCCAAGAACTGCGAGGCCTGCCCGGCTTTTTCCTCGGCTTCAGATGAGAAAGCGGGGCAGGTTGCGGGGTATTCCTCGTCCAGCAGAAGCGGAAGAAAAAACCCGCCCCGGTTTCAGCCGACCGCAATCCATGCCCGCCTGCTATTTGCTTTTACGGAGACAACGGGCTAATCGGGTTATGCGCAACTCGGGGATTTCCTGCGGAGAGGCTGTGTCGGCCTACCGCTGGAAAAACTCCTCCACGGAGAATCCCCATTTGGTGTGGATCGTCCGCGGATCATAGCGGTTGGCCCGCAGCCAGCGGTGGAGGGCGTGCGCCTTATCCTCGCGGGAAAGGTCCTTTCCGGGGACAAATCCTTCGTCGTCCATGCGCGAATCGCAGATCGGGCAGTGCGAGGCGTGGAAGGGATAGGTGATCGGGGTCGGGGGACGGCTTTCCGCGAGGCGGAAGCCGCAATGGGCGCAGGGAGCGTAGGTACCGCCGTCGGGGCTGTCCGGCTTTTGGAATACCTCGAGAAAATCGTGCTTGGCGGGCACCCTGTTGCGCCGCAGGAATTCGAATCCCCAGAACGCCGCCGCGCCGGCGATTCCGAGGGCGCAAGCTGCCCAGCCCAAACCCGGCCAGACGGTTCCGAAGGGATCGTAGCGGATCTCCACAAAATGTGTGCCGGCGGGCAGGGTCAGCCGGATCAGATGGTCCCGGACGCCGAGCGGCACTTCGATCCCGTCGATCGTCGCCCGCCAGCGGGGGGAATAGGTATACGAAACCAGCGCGCTCGCGGTGTCGGCGGCGTCGTAGGCGAAGCTTATTCCGGCGGAGGATTCCGAGTACCCCGCGACCTGCACCGCCTGCCATTCCAGGTCGGTAGATACCGCGGATCCGTGGAGGACGGTGCTGCGGATATAGGCGCGGAGGGAATCCATACCGGAAAGCTGCGAGTAATACAAAAGGTTGACCCCCACGAACCACACTTTGCCGCTTCCGACATTTTTACAGCCCAGGACGGGGAAGGAGGCGCCCTCCCAATCGGTCCACGCCAGAACCGAATCCAACTCCTCGTACACGGCGCCGGACCACCCGCCCTCGTCCAGACCGGTCAGCGAAAGCGAAGCGGGCAGACCCGAGGATTCGTCCGCCCAACGGAGGGGGATGCGTCCGGTGAACGACAGGCGGAAGGCGTGCACGCCGAAGATATCCAGAGTCCGGCCGAAGAGGTCCTCCATTCCGCTCAAATCCACCAGAACGGTCCCGCCGGCATCAAGATAGTTGCGAATGTCGTCCTCGAAGGTTTTCACTTCGGTGGCGCTGGCGGCGAACCGGTAGAGGGCGATGACGGGATATTCCCCCAGGCGAAGGGATTGTCCGGCCGCGAACTCCGCCGGCGAAGCCTCCTCGGCGAAGGGAAAAGCCGCCAGGAAGGGGGACGCTCCCTCGCCGACAACCAACATGCTTTGCTCCGGAATCACCCGGACCCTGGCCGAAGGCGCGGGCGAACGCCAAACATCGTAGCGGCCGAGCGTGGTGATGCGGACGAATCCCATCGCCGCGACGGATGCGCGCGCGGGATCCGCCTCCCCGCCGCCGGAAATCACCGCGGTGCGAACGTCCCACTTGGAGAAAAGCGCCGTTAAATATTCCGGCCCCCATTCCGGCGCGGAGAGCACGCGCCGCAATTCCACGTGATGGGGGGTGTTTTCCAGCGCCCAGCCGTTGATCAGATCCGAAGTTCTCCCGGAGAAATACACCTCAAGCGAGTTCGGCTCGGGGTACGTCAGCAAAGCCGTGCGGCCGCCGCCGGGATCGGCGGCGGCTTCCAGCACGGCCTGCTCCTGCGGATATGGCACTCCGGGCAAGAGCCGCGCGGCGGGCAACAATTCCGCGGCGACCAGGATGACCAACAGCGGACCGCGGATCCACCGCAGGCTCCTCCCCAGGGGGAGCAATCCGGCGGCGGCGAGCGGAATCGCGAACGCGGCGAAATTGACGAACCGCTCGGGGAGCAGCTGGTTCTGCAGGGGAAGCAGGCTGAAGAAGACGCCTTTGGGGCCGAAGGAAAAAGCGATCGCGATCCATCCCGCCAGGTACCATGCCGACCGGCGCGGATCCGGCCGGACGGACATCGCCAAGAGGCCGATCAGCAGGGCGCCGAATCCAAAGAGAATGTACCCCTTGGCGGCATCCAGAAACGGCAGAAAGCCCGCCAGGTGCGCGGAAAAGAGGGGGATTTTTTCAAGCGGCAGGTACGGAATGTTGGCAAGCTCTGCGTGGCTGTAGGCCGGCAGCAGCCAGGGAGCGCTCCACAGCGCACCCAGCAGGACCGCCGCCGTCCAATGCGCCAAATGGTAGACGGGAACCTCCGGATCCAGGATCAGCCGCAGGAGCAGATACATTCCCAACCCGAGGGCGAAGATCAATGCCTGCTGGGGATGGGCGAGAATCGACCAGGCCCAGCAGATCCCCAGCAGGATCATGACGGGGACGCGCCGGACGCGCTCCACCAGCAGGCGGTCGGTGAGGATCGCGATCGCCGGCAGGGCAAGCAGCGAGAGCATCCGCGGCAGGTTGCCTTCGTAGTAGATGGTGCGCAATTGATACGGCGCGCAGGCGGCGAGGACTGTGCCGAGGAGGGCGGCCCAGCGGTTGAACGCCCGGCTTAAATAGACGAAGGTCAACGCCGAAAACCCGAGGAAGAATGCCGAAATCAAGATCCGCAAAGCGGTTGCGGAGTCGCCGAAGAGGAAAACCAGCGGCGCCAGAACCAGCGTGGTCAGCGGTGGATAGTAGGTGAGGAAGGGATCCCCCATGTACCAATTCGGCATCCAGGCCGCGCGGAAGTATGCGGCCGGACCCTGGGTCCGCATCTCGCCGGCGAGGTACTCCGCCCGGTAGAGGTGGCCCCAGGTGTCGGCGCCGCGCCACGAGCCCGGCGACCAAACCGCGATCAGCAGGAAGGACAGAAAAAAAACGACCAGGAGGACCGGCAACACCTGGTCGCGGACGGGGTGTTTCGGCTTCATGCTATCCGGCCCAAAATTCCGTGAGGGTCCTCAGCCACCCGGCGAATTTTCCGCCGCCGGGCAACCGCAGTTTGTCGATCCATCCCGCGGAGGCCGTCCAGCGCGGCGGTTCGGTGAGGGTTTTCAGATTGCCGCTCATCCGGAAAAAGTATACTGCCATCCGGTACAGGGGCAGCAGAGGCAGGTAGACGATCGATTGCCGCAGGATCCGCCGCTCGCTGGGGGCGCAGATGCTCCAGGCTGCCGCGATCTGCACCCCGTCGGCCAGGATGTACATCCCGTAGATCAGCGCCATCGCCTGCGCCACCATCGCGACGCTGTATCCCAGGAGCGGAAACATCGGCAGGAGGAAAGCCCACACCAGCCGCAGGAAGGCCATCGTGTGGTCGCGCTGCAGCCGGCGCGGAAGCCCAATCCGCCACAGGCGCTTGCGGGAGCCCAGCATGTCGTAATGCACGGCCAGGGCCTCCAATTCGCCGCGCTGCCAGCGGACCCGCTGGGAATACAGCGCCTTCCAGCTCTCGGTCGGCGCCAGGTGGATGCGGACCTGCGGCAGGTAGGTCACCTTGCCCGGGAAGCGCTGGAGGGTGAGGGTGGCGTCGGTGTCCTCCGAGACGGTCCGACCGCGGTAGCCGCGGATGGCGTGCAGCGCATCGCGGCGGTAGATGGCGCAGGCGCCCGAGAGGGTGAACAGTTCGTCGCGGATGGCTTCGGCGTGGCGCCCGATCCGGAAGGATTGGAAGTATTCGATGAACTGGGCGGTGGAGAGGAACCGCTCCATCCACGAAAGGCGCTTCGGAAGGGGCAGGTCGTCGCTGTCGAGGTGGATGTGCCCGTTGCCGTCGTTCTCCACCAGCAGGTCGCGGTCGATGATCAGGTGGGCCGTGGCCGCCGCCAGGTCGGGCCGCCGTTGAAAGGCGATCACCGCCTGTTGGAGGGCTTCGGGCTCGAGGACCGCGTCGGAGTCGACGGTGAAGATCAGGTCGCCGCGGGCGTGGCGCAGGCCCAGGTTCACCGCCGCCGGCTTGCCGGTGTGCTCTCCGCGCAGCAGCATCATCACCCCGCCGAATTCGTGGGCGGGGATGACGCGGTTGTAGAGGCGGATGTGTCCGTTCCAGTGGGGCGTGCCGTGGATGTGCCCGTTGACCACCTCCTCGGTGCGGTCGGTGGATCCGTCGTTGACGATCAGGATCTCGATCCGCTCGTGGGGGTAGGTCTGGGCTTTGAGCGAGGTGATGCAGCGGTCGATGTTGAGCTGCTCGTTGTGGGCCGGGATGATGATCGAGATTTTCGGCAGCGGGGTCTGCATCAGCGGCGGGAACAGCTTGGCCAGCCGGCCGTTGCGCCAGACGAGGAACGAATCCCACAGCGCCTGGGAGATGTCGGCCGCCAGCGGGATGATGATCCACACCCCCCACATGATCAGGAAATCCAATCCGAATGCGTTCATGCCTTCCTTGCCCTCAGCGCGCGTTGCGTTGGGTCACTTCCAGCTCCCGCCGCACCATCTTCAGCGTCGGCAGGGTCAGCATCCGCCAATAAAGGTAGAGGATGCCGGCGAAGAACACCAGCCGGCCGACGACGGCGTGCGCCAGCGGCGTGACCGGCTTGCCGAAGGCCGCCACCAGCGCGGCGATGACCGCCAGGCGGACCAGGTTGACGGCCAGCGTGGCCGCGACGCCGGCTCCGAGGCGGCCCAGCCGCTCGCCGGCCGGCAGCCGCGGGTAGAACAGGATCAACCCGGCGAAGATCGAGATCTCAATCAGCGCCGAGCATTCGATCCCCACCTGGAGGATCGACCAGCCGGTGGGATCCGGAACCACCAGTCCGCCGTCCGGCACGATTTGCAGTCCGGCGCCGAAGAGGTTGCCGACCAGGGCCACGATCCAGGCTTGGAAGGCCCCCAGGGGCGCGTTCCAGCCGCCGATCTGCCCGGCGAAAATCAGGATCGCCGCCAGGCCGAAGGAATCCCACAGGTAGGCAAACAATCCGACGCGCGCTTTACGGAGCAAGACCAGGCCGGCAAAATAAACCGCGCAGAAAACCGAGAGCGCGGCGGTGCTCACGGCCGGATCCTTTCCGCGGCGGGCTCGAATTCCTTCCGCCTATGCCACAATCCGGCCAGCAGAATTCCCAACGCGGCGGCCGTCAGGCCCCAGCCCAGCGTGGGAACGAAATGGCGAACCGTCGACAGCGGGCCGGCGATGTTGCAGTTGGTGGCGTTGCCGGTGCTCCAGCAAACGGTGATGGTGTAATCCCCCTCGGGCCAGCCGGAATTCACCGTCTCCCATTGATCGTTGCGAGTCTCGTATCGATTCATCCGTGGAAGGTTGGTTGTGTGGGTGGCGTAGATGGTGCTCCCCAGCGAGATCGTGTAATGCAGGTTGGACGGGCCGAGATTATCGTCGGTGTAGATCGTGGATTGGACGGTGACGGGAGTATCCGGCGCCCATCCGCCCCAGGCGTTTAAGGTGAAGATGTACCCCGTGGCGAGGGCCGGGAAGGGAACAAGCCCCAGGAGAAGTGAAACAACAGCCGCAACGGCGATCCGCTTTCGCATTTTTTCCTTGGGGAAGGGCTTGGGAGTACACTGGATTGGCAAGCGTAAAGTCAAGCCGTTTCCGTAGAAAATTTTAACAGAGAGGCCCGAAAAACAACGTAAATTTTCCATAAGTACAAATGTTCAAGTCGGAAAAACTCTCAAATCCTATCCATTCGGCATGGAAAAACCTTGATAGTCCTTGAAAGCATGGGGAGGGTATTCTCTGCCCGCCATGGCGCATTCTTCGCGAATCCCGGATTTTCATAAAAAAAGCATAAACGACCGGCGGCGGGATCTGATCGAGCGGTCCCGGCTGAAAGAATCCGATTCGGAAATCCTGGACCGGGGCGGGATAAATCCGGCGCTTGCCGACCGGATGATCGAAAACGTAATTGGCGTGTATGCCCTGCCATTGGGGATCGCCACGAATTTCGTCGTCAACGGCCGCGAGGTGCTGGTTCCGATGGCGGTCGAGGAGCCCTCGATCGTGGCGGGCGCTTCTTTTATGGCCCGTCTGGTCCGGGAGTGCGGCGGCTTCGCCGCCGAAGCCGACGAACCGCGGATGATCGGACAGATTCAGATTATGGACGTGAAGGATCCGGCCGCGGCGGAGAAGGCCCTGCTGGCGCACCGGGAGGAAATCCTGGCCGAAGCCGGCGAAGCGGATCCGCCGCTGCGGCGCGCGGGCGGCGGACCGCGCGGGATGGAAGTCCGGCGGGTGACCGACTCGCCCTGCGGCCCGTTCCTCGTCCTGCACCTGATCCTCGACGTGCGCGACGCGATGGGCGCCAACGCGGTCAACACCGCCTGTGAGCGGATCGCGCCGACGGTTGCGCGGATCTCGGGCGGGCGGGTGCGCCTGCGGATCCTCTCGAACCTGGCGGACCGGCGGCTGGCGCGCGCCCGGTGCGCGCTCACGGCGGAGGCGCTGGCGTTCGAAGGCTGGAGCGGCGAAACGGTGGTCGAGGGAATCCTCGAGGCGTACGCCTTCGCCGCGGCGGATCCGCACCGCGCAACGACCCACAACAAGGGAATTTTCAACGGCGTGGACGCGGTCGTGCTCGCCACCGGCAACGATTGGCGGGCGGTGGAAGCCGGGGCGCACGCCTACGCCGCCCGCGGCGGAACGTACGCGCCGCTCTCGAAATGGGAGCGCGACGGCGAAGGCCGGCTGGCGGGATATTTGGAGATGCCGCTCGCGGCGGGAATAGTCGGCGGAGCCACGCGCGTGCATCCGGCCGCCAAGGCGGCCCTGAACATCCTCGGAGTCCGGACCGCGCGCGAATTGGCGGAAGTGATCGCCGCGGTGGGGTTGGCCCAGAACTTGGCGGCGATGCGCGCCCTGGCCACCGAGGGAATCCAGCGCGGCCACATGCGCCTGCACGCGCGCCAGCTCGCAATCGCGGCGGGCGCGGAAGGGAACGCGGCCGAACGGATCGCCGAGCAGTTGGTGGCGGAGAACGCGATCCGCACCGACCGCGCGGAAGAATTGGTTAGGCAAGGGCGGTGATCGGTTGACGGCCGAACCCGGGACGACCAAGGCGCAGGTATCGGCTCCGGCCATGAAGCCGGCCCGCGGCGTGGGCATCGTCGGGTACGGCGCCTATGTGCCGCGCTACCGCCTGCCGGGCAAAGAAATTTCGCGCGTGTGGACCGAGGGCAACACGCCGCCGCTGGTGGCCGAGAAGTCCGTCCCCGGCCTGGACGAAGATGTGATCACCATGGCGATCGAGGCCGCGCGCAACGCGCTTGCGCGCGCGGACCTGGATCCGGCGCAGATCGGCGCGGTGTGGGTCGGCTCGGAATCCCATCCCTACGCGGTCAAGCCATCCTCCTCGGTCGTCGGCGAGGCGATCGGCGCGTCGCCCCATCTGCTCGCCGCCGATTGGGAATTCGCCTGCAAAGCCGGAACCGAAGCGGTCCAGGCCGCGATCGGCATGGTCGGATCCGGGATGCTGCGCTACGCGCTGGCGGTCGGAATGGACACGGCCCAGAGCCGGCCGGGCGACGTGCTGGAATACACCGCCGGCGCGGGCGGGGGCGCGTTCCTGATCGGCCCGGCGGAGGATTCGCTGGCGGTCTTCGAAGCGTCCTACTCCTGCGTCAGCGACACGCCGGATTTTTGGCGCCGCGACCTTCAGAAATACCCTTCCCACGGCCAGCGCTTCACCGGCGAGCCGGCGTATTTCCGCCATGTGACGGGCGCGGGGCGGGCGCTGTTGGAAGCCACCGGGATGCAGCCGGCGGATTTCCGCTTCGCCGTCTTTCATCAACCGAATCCGAAGTTCCCGCAGAGGGCGGCGGAGATCCTCGGATTCACAAAGGACCAGATCCAGGCGGGACTCCTGGCTCCGCAGATCGGAAACACCTACGCCGGCTCGGCCTTGATCGGATTGACCGCCGTGCTCGATCAGGCGGCTCCGGGGGACCGGATCTTCGTCGTTTCGTTCGGTTCGGGCGCGGGATCGGACGCCTTCTGGATCACCGCCGCCGACCAATTGACCCCGCGCCAGGCGCGCGCGCCGAAAACGGCGGATTACATCGCCCGCCGCAAGGAGATCGATTACGGTGTGTACGTGCGCTACCGGGGGAAACTCAGACTGTAGACCCCGCCCCCCCCAAGTGCACGTCCCCCCATTCCGAAGGAATGGGGGGACCACAGGGGGGTGGGCGATAACCGGAAAGGAATCGATCCATGGACATCGCCAGACATTGGAGACTGCGCCGGCAGCGCTACGCCCTCGAGGGTGAGCAATGCCGCCATTGCGGGGAATACATCTTTCCGCCGCGCGACATCTGCCCGCATTGCGGAGAGGAGGCGGGACCGGTGCGGCGGATGAGCGGCAAGGGGGAGGTGTATTCCTTCACCGTTGTTCATGAGCCGCCGACCGGGTACGAAGCCCAGGCTCCGTACGCCGTCGCGCTGGTCCGGTTGGCCGAAGGCCCGCTGATCACCGCCCAGCTCACGGATATCGATGCCGCCGAGATCAAGATCGGCATGCCGGTCGAGATGGTCACGCGCCGGTTGCGGACCGACGGCGAGGACGGCCTGATCCAGTACGGATACAAATTCCGGCCCCAGCTAACCACGCCCTAGCCGATGCGCGAAGTCGTCATCCAGGGGATCGGGCAAACCCCGGTCGAAGAGCATTGGGAGCGGTCGCTGCGCGACCTCGCCGCCGAGGCGGGGCTGGCGGCGATGCGCGATGCCGGCGTGGAGCGGATCGACGCGGTCTTCGTCGGCAACATGCTTTCGGGGCAGATCGCCCGCCAGGAAAACCTGGGCGCCTTGACCGCGGATTGGATCGGCCAGCGGGGCGCGGAAGGGTACAAGGTGGAGGCGGCCTGCGCCTCGGGCGCGGCGGCCTTCCGGGCGGCGTTCCTGGCCGTGGCTTCGGGCGCGCTGGACGCGGTGCTGGCGATCGGCGTGGAGAAGATGACCGAAACCTCGGGACCGGAAACCACCGCCGCGCTGGTCTCCGCCGCCGACGCCGATTACGAAGGCGTGCAGGGGATCTCCTTCGTCGGCTTGAACGCGCTGATCATGCGCCGCTATCTGCACGAATTCGGATGGAAGCACACCGACTTCGGGGAGTTCTCGATCAACGCGCACGCCAACGGGGCACGCAATCCGCACGCCAGGCTGCGTCAACCGATCACCGAGCGCGATTACGTCCGGGCGCGGATGATCTGTGAGCCGATCAACCTGTTGGACGCCTCGCCGATCGGCGACGGGGCGGCCGCCGCGCTGCTGCTGCCGGTGGAGAAGGCCCCGAGCGGCCCGCGCCCGCGGGTCGTCGTCGCCGGATCCGCCGCGGCCTCCGATTCGGTGGCCGTCCACGACCGCAAGGATCCGTTGTTCCTCTCGGCGGCCCACCTCGGAGCCAAACGGGCCTATGCCCAGGCGGGCGTGGGTCCGGAACAAATCGATTTCTTCGAGTTGCACGACGCCTTCAGCATTTTGGCGGCGCTTTCGCTCGAAGCCTGCGGCTTCGCCGAACGCGGGCAGGGGCCGCGGCTGGCGCTGGAGGGCGCGATCCGTCTGGACGGAAGGCTTCCGGTGTGCACCCAGGGCGGGCTGAAGGCGCGCGGCCATCCGGTCGGCGCGACCGGGATGTATCAGATCGTCGAAGCGGCGCAGCAACTGCGGGGCGAAGCGGGCGGGAACCAACTGGCGAAGGCGCGGACCGCATTGACGCAGAACATCGGCGGCTCCGGCGCGTCGATTTACACCCACATTCTGCAAAGAAAAAAAATATAGGGTCTTCTCCACTGGGCGTGGATCATCCTGAGAATAATTAACCAGCCACCTCGGTCGAAAAAGCAGAAGGAACGCCGGAGAGGGCATCCGGCCCGTCTATCATGCTCGCCCTCCTGATATTGAAACCCGCCGATTTCCGCCTTGCGCCCATTTTCGCAACTCCCTCGGCGGGGTGGCCGATATTAGCCACAAAGCGCACATCGGGCACAAAGACAACTCCTGGGAATCCTTTGTGCCCGATGTGCTCCTTGCGGCACACTCATCCACCGGCGAAGAATCGGAGAACACCTGCAAGGGGGTCGTCTGGATGTGTGCTGTCGGCAGGGAGAGCTGGGGATCGCGGGGATTAGCGTCCATCAAGCCGGCGGTGTGGGAGCTGTGTAGCGGTCTGCCATGCAATATCGAAATACACCCCCCGCCGCAAGTTGGTTTTCACATTATTCCAAGTCGCTTCTCATCCCTGTGAGGGCAAAACCCGACCCGCAGAAAAAGGCGCAGAAAAAAAAGCAATCCACTCGGCGGGGGGACCCGCGTCGGTCCTGGACGGGAGAACTCCTATTTGGATTGGCATGGTATTTGCACCGATGATTGCATGCATACTTTCTTTATGCTAGGATAGCATCTGATTTTTAAGGCTTTTTTGGAGGGAAAATGTCACCCACAAGGCAACTCTGGTGTGTTCCGGCGATAGCCGTTTTCCTGGTCGGATGCACGGTTTCTTACAGCAATCCGCCGACGGGTTCCCCCAAATCGGATGGCGCCTCCGCGCTTTCCACCAATTCCGTCGCAACGATGAATGCCCTGCGCACCGCGTTCATCCAACAGACCGCGCAAGCCCAAGGCATGAGCGGGACTCCTTACGGCGGGCCGACGAACACCACCTCCTACTCGACCGTCGCCGTAACCCCCACGGAAGAATCACCCTCCGGCGGCGGGAATACTCCGGCCGCCACGCCGACCGTAGTGACCCAGGCGCCCACGGCCGGTATCGCCGCGACCTCCACACCGGGCTTGCCGGCGACGTACAAGATCCATGAGGGCGAAACGATCTGGTGCCTCGGCCGTAGGTTCGACATCGACCCGGTCGACATCATCGCGGCCAACAACGGGGTTGAGGAGGTGTACCCGGACGACGTGATCAAGATCCCGCAGGACGGGGATCCATTCCCGGGCGAGCGGGCGCTCGTTCCGCATTCGCCGAACATGGCCCACACCGTCCAAAACCCCTACGACACGGTGTGGAAGATCGGTTGCTACTACGGGGACGTGGATCCGAACCGGATCATCGCCGCCAACGGCTTGAAAGAACCCTACACCCTGGCGATCGGACAAAGGATCATCATACCTTGATATCTCTGAAAGACACAAAAAGCGGCGCAAGCCGCTTTTTGTATCCTGCTTTTGCGGGATGATGAAAATCCCGGGCCTGACCCCGCAGTACGGGGCAGGCCGCGACGCTCTTGGGCGCCCCGGCACCCCGTTGCGAGGCCGGGGTTGCGCTCCGTGTTCCGTGCGGGAATTCATTTCCCAACGGCTCAGCGGCTCCGTGCAAGGCGATTGATGAATCGCCGGAATCCACGTCCTTGCCCCCTCCTCCGCCCGCTGTGCCCCTTTCCCGGAAAACCCAACGGGACAGGTTTCATATCCCCAAACCGGGGGAAGAAGAATAGGATTAATTCGAATCCAATAACATCGAAAATAGGGCTGGGATAATGCTCCCGTCACCGTCCCGCGCGGAGTGCGGGACGGTGACGGGAGGCAGGGTGCATTTTCCGGCCTAATCCGGCCGCCCGTTTCGGAGTTATCCGGCCGGTGATTCCGGAGTTATCCGGCCACCCATTCCGGAGT
>JAFGKK010000027.1 GCA_016928575.1 Anaerolineales bacterium | reverse complement strand
GCAAAAAGAAATGTGCCGAGGGGTGGCTTTTTTATGTGCCTTATGTGTCTTTTGTGGCCGAACAAAGAGCCACAAAGAACACAAAGGACACAAAAAAAGAAAAGTGCTGAGGGATGGCTTTTTTATTTCCTTCCCTTTGACAAATTATGCAACCGGTTGCATAATCAATCCGAAATGAAGCCCAAGCCCGGAACCGAGAGGAAATATTGCACCATCGCCGACATCGCCAAAGAGGCCGGCGTCTCCAAGTCGACTGTTTCGCGGGCTTTAAGCGACAGCCCGTTGATCGGCGGAGAGACCAAGGAAAAAGTCCGGAAAATCGCAAAAAAGAGGCGATTCCAGATCAATATGCCGGCCCGGCGGCTGTCCATGAAGCAGAGCAACACGGTCGCCTTCGTCACCCATGCGCTGTACAAGCAGTTTTCCGTTTCCGACTTGTTCACCATGGAGATCTTGGGCGGGATCTCATCCGGACTGAAGGAACTTGGATACGACCTGTTGATGCTGTTTGTGGATCCCTGCGACAGCGATTGGCCGGAACAGCATTTGGACGCCGGAAGGGCGGACGGGTTCATCCTGATGACCTCAACCCGCAAACAAAACCACATCAAAATGCTGGCGGAGATCGAAGCTCCGTTCATCGCCTGGGGGGTCCCGATCGGGGGATACCAATATTGCACGGTAACCGGAGATAACCTCGCCGGAGGGCGGTTGGCGGCCGAGCACCTGATCGGTCTGGGGCGCAAGCGGATCGCCTTTCTGGGCGGTCCGAAGGAAGAAATGGAAGTGCAATTGCGGTATCAAGGCTATGCGGAGGCGCTGCGCAAGGCGGGGTTGTCGGCCGAGGAGGGGTTGGAAACCTACGGGGATTTTTCCGATGTATCGGGCGCCGAGGCGATGAAGCGCCTTCTTATACAGGCTCCCGACCTGGATGCGGTCTTCATCAACAGCGACATGATGGCGGTGGAAGCGATCCGGGTTCTGCAGGGAGCCGGAAAACGCATTCCGGAGGATGTCGCGGTCGTCAGCTACGACAACCTGACCATCGCCGAAAAAATCACCCCGCCGCTGACGACCGTCAGCCAAAATATCCCGTTTGCCGGAAGGCTGCTGGCCCAGAACCTCCTGCAATACATCAAAACCCGGGTGGTGACCCACACCACGGTTCCGGTGGAGTTGGTGGTCAGGGCGTCTGCATAATTTTTTTTCGTCTTTTCTGCAACCGGTTGCGTAAGGCTGTTGATTTTCTGGGACGTTCGAGATTCGAGAGAGGAGGAAGCCATGAAAACCGACACACTGCTTTCTTTCTCGCGGTTGGATGCGATCGAGGAATTTTACCGGGTCCTGGGGTCGGCGCAGTGGGGAGCGCTCTTCGGCAAGCTCGCCGCCCAGGGCGATTCGCTGGATTGTTTCCTCAGCCTGGCGCCGTTTCTTAAAATGAACCGGCGCTACCTCGGTACGGTCGAAGTTCCGCTCGGACGGATCATCGGTTTCGTCGATCGCGGCGAGGATTTCAACCGCGTCTTCCGCCCGCGGTCCGCGCACCTGCGCGACCGCTGGGTGGGCGTATACCTGATCGTCCAAGGCGGCGATTGGCCGCCGCTCAGCCTGTACCGGGTCGCAGACAGGTATTTCGTCGAGGATGGACACACCCGGGTGTCGGTCGCGCGGACGCTCGGCTGGACGACGATCCGCGCGGAGGTTTGGGAATACGCATTCCGATCCTCCGACAGGAGCGGACCGGGCCGTACGGCCGGTCTCGGCTTCCTGCCGGCGGCGAGCTGACCTCTTCCGGCTCTTCCCGGAACCGCCCTTCGGGCCTGGGATGGAATCGAATGGGGAAATTCCGAAAGCGAGGATAGTATGGATTTGCTGAAGGTCTTCGGCCCCCATTGTTGGGACGGTGCGGAGTTGTGGAGGATCGTGGAATGGGAAGGCGAGGCGATGGCGCATCCGGTCCTGTTCCCGGGGCGGACCACCCGCGAGATCCGCCGGGTTTCGCCGCCGGGAGTCGGCGCGCGCCTGACCGAGACCGGGATGATCATCTCCTCCACCCAGATCTTCCTTCTGCGCTTTGGGGGGCGCCTCTCGGTCATCGATGCGGGATCCAGCAACGGCAAGACGCGGCCGGACGAGCCGTATTGGGATCATCAAAATCTGCCGTACGAGCAAACGCTCGCCTCCCTCGGCGTGCGTTTGGAGGACGTGGATTTCGTCTTCCTCTCGCACCTGCATCATGACCACGTCGGATGGGCGACGACGGCCGCGGAACGGGGATGGGCGTAGACCTTTCCGCGGGCCGAGTACGTCTTGAGCCCGCGCGAATGGGAGTACTGGAGCGGCCTGCCTGCGGACCATCCCCAGCGGCATCCGTGCATCGACGACAGCGTCCGGCCGCTCGTCGAGGCGGGCCGGGTCCGTTTCGCCGGCGGCGGCGATGCGGTCGGCGGCATCCGGGTCCATACAACCCCCGGACACACGCCCGGGCGCCTGATCTTCGAGGCCGTGTCCGCCCCGCTGTGGTTTCCGGGGGATCTGCTGCACCACCCGGCCCAAGTGGCGCATCCGGATTGGCCGTCGGCCGATTACCACGCCGACCGCGAGGACGCCATCGCGCAGCGGAGAAAGTTTTTTCCCCCGCTTTGCGGATTCCGGTTCGCGGCTGCTGGGCGCCCATCTGGGCGGCCCATTCCGGATCGTGGAAGAGGAACGCGGAGAATTCCGTCTGCGGTATGCTCAGGCGCAAGAGGAGTGAATCCATGCATGCCCAAAAAATCGCCGTCGTCTGTTTTTCCGGCACCGGCGTCACCCGCTCCTACGCCGAGGTCGTCCGCGGGAAATTGATGCGGCGCGGATTCGGCGCGGAGCTGATCGACGTCACCGCTTTTTCTTCGCGCGCGGCCGCTTTCCCGTCGCGCGCGTACGGCGGGTACATCTTCGGCGCGCCGGTCTACGCCGATTTCCCGCCCCGGCCGCTTCACGATTGGCTGTCGGCCCTCGCGGGCGGCGGGAGGCCGTGCGCGGTCTTTGTCACCTACGGCGGGCGGACGCCGGGGTACGCCCAATACCATCTGTACGCCTTGTTGACCCGGGCCGGGTTCCGCGTGCGCCTGTGCGCCGAGTTCCTCGGCCGGCACACGTTCAACCTCGCCGGATGGAATTTGATGGCGGACCGCCCGAACGAGGCGGATTTCGCCGCCGCCCGCGAATTCGCCGTGCGCGTCATCGAACGATTCGATCCTTCCGATTCCGCGGTTTTCTCCCTGCAGAAGCCCTGCGGTTACGATACCGGCGTCGAACAATGGCTCAACGCTCCGCCGCCGGCGCAACGCCGCTGGGGACAGCCGATGCGGTTCCGGGATTGTTCGCTGTGCGGCGCGTGCGAAGCCGAATGCCCGGTTCAGGCGATGGACATGCTCTCCGGAGAATCCGATCCGGCCAAGTGCATCGAATGCCTGCATTGCCTGGCCGTCTGCCCCGAGAACGCGCTGAAAACGGATGAGCGCCTGGGAGAATTCTTTCCGTCCTTCCTGAAGGAATGGGGATTGACGGAGGAGATCCTGGCCCGCAAGCGCAGCCGGATCATCGCTCACGGCTGGCAGGCGCCGGCCTGACTTCCTTCCCCTCCATACCCGACTGGTCCGGAAGACCTGTCAGGTTTGGAGGGGAACATCGGAATCTTTTTCACAAAGGAGATGCAGCATGACCACACCCAATCGAACGCTAGGCAGGTCCGGGATCGAAGTCGGTCCGCTGGGGATGGGCTGTTGGGCGATCGGCGGCGAATGGACGTTTCTGGGTTCCCCGGCGGGCTGGACCGGCGTCGACGACGGCGAATCGGTCCGCGCCATCCACGCCGCGCTTGACCTCGGCGTGACCCTCTTCGATACGGCCGCCAACTACGGCTGCGGCCGCAGCGAGCGGATCCTCGGCCGGGCGGTGAAAGACCGCCGCCCCAAGGCCGTCATCGCCAGCAAGTTCGGATACCGGGTCGACGAGGCTGCCCGCGCGGTGACGGCCTACGGCGAAAGCGAGGAAGACAGCGATGCCGCCGCGCACGTCCGCGCGGACCTGGAAAACACCCTCCGGCGGCTCGGCACCGACTACCTCGACGTTTATCTGCTCCACATCTGGGGCCACAAGCTCGAGCGCGCGCTGGAAGCCCGCGCGGTCCTGGAACAGCTCGTACAGGAAGGCAAAATCCGCACCTACGGTTGGAGCACCGACCGCGAAGACGCGGTCCGCGCCTTCTCCGAATCGCCCGGCTGCGCCGTCGTCGAACAGCAGCTCAGCGTGCTCGATGGCAACTCCGAACTGATCGCGTTGTGCGAGGAGCGCAACCTGGCCAGCCTGAACCGCGGCCCGCTGGGGATGGGCCTGCTGACCGGCAAGTATTCCCCGGCTTCGACCTTCGGCGAGGCGGACGTGCGCAAACATGCCGGTTGGCATCCCGGATTCCAAAACGGAAAACCGGCCAAGGACTGGCTCGACAAATTGGAATCGATCCGCGGCGTGCTGACCGCCGGCGGGCGCACGCTCGCCCAGGGCGCGCTGGGGTGGATCTGGGCCCGCAGTCCGGCAACCGTCCCGATCCCCGGGTTCAAGAGCGTGAAACAGGTTGAAGAAAACTGCGGTGCGCTGCGGTTCGGGCCGCTGACGGAGGAACAGATGGCGGAGATCGACCGCATCCTGGGGCGGTAGCGCCGCGGAATCCGGTCCCTCGATCGCGGGACATCGACGGCGCAACGTTTTTAGCCGTCCGACTCTCGTATAAAAAAACGAAATCGAAAGGAAAACGGCAATGGAAACGAACGCGGCCGAAGCATCCGCAATCAAGGAGGCGATCCTCAAGTATTATTCCGAGGCCCATGTCACGGGAGAGTCGGGTCTGTACAAGGAGATCCTGCATCCCGAGTGGCGGTTCTTTCTTCTCGAATCCGGAAACTTTCGGATCATCGATCGTTCGGAATATATGACGTTCTACGGTCCGGAAAGGGTCGATCCCCGGCTGCATTGGGAGACGGAATTCTTCTCCGTCGACGTCTACGCCCACTTGGCGTCCGTGAAACTCCGTTTGGAGAATGAGAAGGTGAAATACACGGATTACTTCAACATGATGAAGCTGGACGGCCGGTGGTGGATCGTGCATAAAATGTCGTTTCCGGAGGAAAAAAGCTGACGCCCAAGGGCGGTGTGGCGCCCGGCCGTTCGGCGAAAACGGAAGCGGCGTCCGACCACGGATTGCAGCCCGCCGTCGAGGGGGCCAGGGCAAACCCCGGCCCCCTTATGCTGCCCCATCGCCCTCGCGTCTCGAAGGCTTCGGCGGGCGCGCTGCGGCCGTATATTTTCGACGGTATGCTCTCCGCCGCTCATGGCGTATACTGGACCCGCGTCCTTCGCGGCCGGGCCGGGGGCGGCGGGACCCGGCGGCGTGCGGGAAGCGCTGGGGAAATCTCCGGATCCGCCCAAGGTTCCGAACCGGCCGATGGAGTCCGTATGCATCTCCCCAAACGAAGCGAGATCCGTCCGGGCGACCGCGTGCGGATCATCGAAAAGCACAACCAGAAATCCGGCATCCTCACCGCCGGCGTCGTCGCGCGGATCCTGACGAACAGTCCGACCCATCCGCACGGGATCAAAGTGATGCTCGCGGACGGCCGGGTGGGGCGGGTGCAATCCGTTGAACCGCCGGCGGCGGATGAACCCGTGTCTGGCGCCGGGTTGCATCAAGGAGGGTGAATGCTGGAGACGCTGAACCTGTCGTCGATCAACATGCCGGCGGTCCTGGCCGCGGCCGCCGTGATGTTCGGCGCCGGGTGGATCTGGTATCTGCCGAATGTGTTCGGCGACGCATGGTCCGGATTGGTCAAGGCGGACCGCAAGCCCGACCGGCGCTGGCTGGGGATCGGGCTCGTCGGACATTTGCTGATGGCGCTGGTCCTGGCCGTCGTGGTCAACCTCGCGCGCACGGGATCGGTGGTGGACGGACTCTTTATCGGCATCCTGCTGTGGCTCGGCTTCATCGTCGCACCGGAGATCAACCGGCTGGTCTGGAAAAAAAATCCCCTTCAATCTGTTCATGGTCCGGGTCGGCAATTACCTGATCGGCTTGGCGCTGGCCGGCCTGATCCTCGCCGTCCGGCGATGAACGACCGGGGTTCCGCCTCAAGCCGTCCACCGCCGTCCGGGAGGATTTCGACCGGATCGCGCGGCTGACCCCGGACGGATGGGACCATAATGCACGCTACCATCCGTTCCTGCGGCGGCATGCGCCGCCGCTCTGCCGCGAAGCGCTCGATCTCGGTTGCGGCACGGGCGCCTTCGCCCGGCTGCCGGCCGGGCGCTCCGGCCGCGTGACGGCGATGGATCTTTCCCCGGAAATGATCCGGCGGGCCCGCGAGCTCTCCGCCGCCTGTCCAAACATCGATTTCCAAACCGCCGAGATCCAGGCCCGGCCCTGGCCTGAATCGAAGTACGACTGCATCGCAAGCATCGCCGCATTCCACCACCTGCCGCTGGAAGAGACGCTTCGCCGCTGTGCGGATGCGCTCGCGCCGGGTGGGATTCTGCTCGTGCTTGATCTGGATCGGGCCGCCCGACCCTGGGAATATGCCCTGGGGGCTTTGGCCCTTCCATTCGGCGCGGCGCTGCGGTTCGCGCATACGGGGAGCCTGCGGGAATCGCCCGCCGTACACGGGGCGTGGATCGAACACGGCCGACACGAACGGTATCCGGCGCTGGCCGAGGTGCACACCGTCTGACAGGCCGCGATCCCGGGCGCGCAAATCCGCCGCCATCTGCTGTGGCGCTATTCGATTGTGTGGCGCAAGCGGGCCGAAAGGGAGGATTCGTGCAAGGAATGCGCCGATTAATGCTGGGGATGTGGAGTAAAATATTTTTCCTGTGTGAGGGCGGCTTCATTTTTTCCCCCGCGCTTCCGGATCTCCCATCTTTTCCTGATGGCGGAATCGGAGGGAGCGCGCGTCGCCGGTGGACCGCCGGCGGCCGCCGATGGGGAAGCCCGCCGGTTTGCGGTAAACGAAAACGACGGCCCGCCATTCCCTGCCGGCGCTTCGGCGGGCATGCGGTGCGCGGCCGGAAAAACCTGCGAACCCGTCCGGCGGAATCCGTGGAAAGGGAATCCCGCCGCACGCGGCGGAAGGGCGCATGAACCGTCAAATCATCCTCGTCGAATGCACCGACCAAAAAGGGCTGATCCACGCCGTGACCGGCGTGCTGTTCCGCCACGGGCTGAACATCGTCCAGAACAACGAATTCGTCGACCACGACAGCGGGCGCTTCTACATGCGCACCGTCGTCGAGGACCGGGTCGAGCCGGAGCGTCTGGCGGAGGATTTGCGGGCGGTCCTTCCCCCGGACGGCGCGGTCCGGCTCCCCAGCCGGGAGAAGCGCCGGATCGTCGTCCTGGCGTCCAAGGAATACCATTGCCTTGGCGACCTGCTTCTGCGCAACGCCTTCGGCGACCTGAACGCCCGCATCCTGGCCGTGATCTCCAACCACGCCGGGCTGGAATCGCTCGTCCGCCGGTTCGAGATCCCCTTCCACGTCGTTCCCCACGGCGGCAAGGACCGCGCCGCGCACGAGGCGGAGATCCTCGCCGCGCTCGAGCCGTACGACCCCGAATACCTCGTGCTGGCGAAATACATGCGCGTGCTGACGGCTCCGTTCATCGAACGCTACCGCAACCGGATGATCAACATCCACCATTCCTTCCTTCCGGCGTTCGTCGGCGCGAACCCGTACCGCCAGGCTTACGAGCGGGGGGTTAAGATCATCGGGGCGACGGCCCATTTCGTCACCGAGAGCCTGGACGAGGGGCCGATCCTGGCCCAGGGAATCCTCCCCGTGGCGCACAACTACGCGGCGGAGGATATGGTCCAAGCCGGTCGCGACATCGAAAAATCCGTCCTGGCCCGGGCGGCAAAGCTCGTGTTCGATGAGCGCGTCTTTTTATGCGGCCAGCGGACGATCATATTCGAGTAACGGGGCGCCGGAAAAGCCTGCGATGTGATTGCGGGCGCCGCTGTTTTTTCAGCGCCCGCAGGATCTCTGACGGGAATCCCGCGGATCCTTCGGCTGCAGAAATTGCGGATTCAAGACGGCCAAGCGGGATGGACGCGGCTTCAGGGGGGGATTAAATATAATCGCGGCGGGAGGATCGCATGGCGCAAGCAGACGGCGGACGGCGGGCCGATATCCGCGCGAGGGGATTGCTGGAAAGGCTGGCGGGGGGCGAGACCCTGCTTGCCGACGGCGCGATGGGCACCCTGTTGATGGCCCGGGGGCTCGAGCCGGGCTCCCCGCCGGAAGCCTGGAACACCGCGCACCCGCGGCGGATCGCCGAGGTTCACCGCGCCTACGTCGACGCCGGATCCCAGATCATCCTGACCAACACCTTCGGCGGAAGCCGGATAAAACTGGCCAAGGCCGGATTGGGCGAGCGGGCGGAGGAGATCAACCGCGCCGCCGCCGTGATTGCGCTCGAAGCGGCCGGCGGCGACGCGTTCGTGGCCGGCGACATCGGGCCGTGCGGCGAGATGATGGAGCCGCTCGGCGCGCTGGGCTTCGCCGAGGCGGTTGACAACTTCGCCCGGCAGGCGCGGGCGCTTGCGGAGAGCGGCGTTGACCTGCTGTGGGTGGAGACGATGATGGACCTCGAGGAGGCGCGCGCCGCGGTCGCCGGCGCCAAGCAGGCCTCCGGCCTCCCGGTCTTTTGCTCGATGAGTTTCGGGGCCGGCGGCCGGACGATCATGGGCGTGAGCGCGGCGCAGGCGCTCGAGGCTCTCAAGCCGCTCGGCCCGGCGGCGTTCGGCGCCAACTGCGGCGAGGGGCTGGACGTGATGGACGCGGTGGTGGGCCAGCTGTTGGCGCTGGCTCCCGGCATCCGGCTGATCGCCAAGCCCAATGCCGGTTTGCCCCGCCTGGCCGGCGGGCAAACCGTCTACGACGTCGGCCCGCAGGAGTTTGCCCGCCGGATCGGCGCGTTGGTCAAGCGCGGCGCGCGGATCGTCGGCGGATGCTGCGGCAGCAATCCCGATTTCATCGCCGCCGTGGCCCGGGCGATCGCGGAATGACGGCGGGCAGATCCGCCGGTTGAGGCTTTTCCCCCGTCGCGCGTTCCGGGATCATCCGCCGGCGCCCCGAACGGGCCGAACGCTTTCTGTTCCCTCCCAACCCTCCATGCGCAACCTGTCTTCCGGGCGGCGATGATTCATCCCTGAACGGCCGCGCGGGGCGATCCCGCCGGTGGCCTGTTCGCCAGCCGATGCAACCCCGTCACCAGACCGGCTTCGACCGCCAGGGCTAGAAAAGGCAGCCAAAAGGCCCGGTAATTCCAAATCCCAAGCGGCGTCGCGGAATTCGACATATAAAACGCATTCGTGAACGTAATGCTGATGAAATAGAAGGCCGTCAAGAACAACTGCGGCAGGACGGCCAACAGCAGGCCCGCCGCTTGCGCGATCGCTCCCCCCGCATCCCGCATCACCGTCAATCCGCCCGCCGCGCAGGCAAACGATCCGAGGAACCCCAGCGTCAAATCGGCGGCGGACCACTCCGCGATGTTCGCGCTGACGGAATAATCGTCGATCCTCAACAGCACGTACAACGACCGCAGCATGGAGTAGGTTAATCCGAGCAGGACAACCGTCCGGTATTCCCCAAGCGCATGCTTTCGGCGCAGGGTTTTCCAAAAAAGGACGGCGAGGAACACAGCCAGGTGGAGGAACGCGAAGGGGCCTTGGACGGGGCTGATGACCGTCCAGGAATAATCCAGGACGTCCAGGACGGTGTCGGCCGCCTTCCACAGCGGGGGCGCCTGCCGGGAAAGCTCCATTTCGAAATCCCCGCCGTCGTGGAGGAAGAGGACGAACTTGTCGGCTCCCAGGCCCATTGACTGGACCCGGTAATTGTAGAAGAGGTCGTCGTCGGCGGCGGCGGACAGCCCCCGGATTTCTACGAAGCCGTACCCGGCGCCGCCGGCGATCTTCACCGCCAGAACGCCGGTGTTCCCCGACCAGCCCCGGATCCGCCTGCGGTCCTTGCCGGCGGATGCGTCCAAATCGATCCGATAAGGCCGCTCCTCCGAGAGGTACAGCCGGGGATCCCCCAGCATGAAGAACATCGGCGTCCGGAAAACGGCCCGCGCGGTCATCCGGTTTTCGATTTGCGCCGCGATGCTCAGGGGAAATTCCCGCCAGGTGAGGATGCCGGGAACGGAAAATCCGCGCCGCAGAAGGAAGGCGTTGGTGCACGGGCTGCGGACGTGGCCGAGGTAAGCCGCCGCGCCCCGGTCGACGAACGCCAGCGCGATCGAATCGGTTGTCCACGGCTGGAACGAACCGCAACTGGGAGTGTAAATTACGGGCGAGTCGAGCTCCGGCAGGTCCGCGCCGAAAAGCTTGTCGTCCTCGCCGAACGATTCCGAGGTGGAATTCCAGAACCATTTATTCTCCGTGACGTGCCGCGACCAATAGAAAAACCCCGCCCGGGCGAGGGAATCCGTCAGGGTCTCCCGGGTCAATTCGGTCCGCTCCGGGGAATCTCCGCCGATTCGGAAGATCGCCGGTTCTTCGAAGGCCTGCCCTTCCTCGACGTCCCCGCCCAGATACGCGCCGCCGGAGGCCTTCGGCCCTCTTCGCTCCCACAAGTGTTCGGCGTGCTCGATCGTACTTCCGCTGATGATACCAAAGCCCGGAAAATAATCGTCCCGCAGGAACAGCCCGCCGATATCGACGAGTTTCTGTTCGGTCAGATTTTCCGGCGCAGCCACGAGGATCACATAGCGGGGCCGGCCTTCCAAGGCCCGGGCAATGTCGTCCAGGAGTTCGATTTTCTCTTCCCGGGCGATCCGTTCCGCCAAGGTGCGGTAAGGATCCGATCCCTCGGAAACCACCACCGTTCCCCCGGCGGAGACCGCCGCCGGTTGTCCGCCCTGCCACCGATTGTCGGCGGTTCGGGCGCAGGATGCGGCGAAGCCCAACAGGACCAGACACGCGCCGGCGGCGAGCCGCCAGAGGATGATTTCCCGGTTACGGATGGTTTCGGTTTTCATTGGTCGGATCTCCTTTTTGTTTTTTACTGCTCAGCCTGGTTTTTATCGAAAGGATAACCGGCCGTTTTCCATCCTCACCTCTATCCCCGGTCCCTCCCCTCGCTCCACTCGAGGACAGGCCTTCCCCCTCTCCTGGCGCCTGCCCTCGCGAAGCGGGGGCAGGCGCCAGGAGAGGGGGAAGGGGTGAAGGTGTAGGGGGGTGAGGATCGGATGATGGCGGGATGCTTGGCAATTACTTTTTTTTTCGACCGCTCTTTTCGGCTGCGGCGGCCGATAGCCATGTGCCTATCCCCGGCGCTTGATCGCCCCTTCGACCCTCTGGAAAACAATGTAAACCATACTATACATCATGTCAAGTATGATTTACCACGCCTTTTTATGCGAATCCAGCGGCCGATCCGGCCGGTTCGGGTTCTTAACCCGGAAGGTCGCGTGGTCGACAAGAGCCAGATCGTGTCCGCGCCGCGCGCTCCTTCCTTCCCTTTCCCCACCTTGTGTCAGCCGGGGATTGGAAGAAGTTTTTTGGCGGGTTTTCATCCGGGGGAGGACGGTGACGACGCGCAGCGCCGGCGGGGAATGGCAAGGAAAATTGTTTTTGCCTTGAAGTCTTGAATATAATGAGTGCCACTGTTTTTTTGATTTGGGTTTTTGGAATGGCAGGCATCGGCCGGATTTGTCGCGCGCGGCGGGAACCGCAGCGGCGCCGCCCCGTGCGGGAATTGGCCAAAGCCTCTGGGAAGCCGACGGGCGTCGAATCGGCGCGGGATGCCTCAAACGCAGACGCGCTTTCACCGGGGGATGCGGACCGGGGCGAATCCGCCGGAGCGCCGGGACGATCCGATCGTGGATTCGTGGGCAATGGTGCGGGCATGGCTGAAGGCGGCGGCGAATTCGAGCGACGGTGGCAGGCGAAATTAGCGCGCGGGATCGAGGCGGCCGCCGACGAGCGCGTGCTCGCGAGCGTGATGGCGGGCGGCGCGGACCTTTCCGCGCAATCTCCGCCGGAACGGATCGCCGCCTGGACCCGCGCCGCATTGGACCGCTTGGTGCAATCGGTCGGCGAAGCCCGGGCCGGGGAAATCCTGACAAGTTGCGCCTGCTCCTATCCGCCGGCCGATCTGCGGAGGATCCGTGAACGCTATCGGCAAACGGGGGACGTCGATGCGGCCCGCCGGAAGCTGCAGGATAATTTCGAGATCCTTCTGCGCCGGACTCTGCGTCTGCCGGAGGAGGCGATCGCCGAGGTCGTGCGCCGGGGCTGGGGGCCGGCCGGCGTGCGCGGAGGCCGGCGGATCGTCGCGACGAAAATCCCGAAAAGCGAAACCCTCGCCGACTACCTGGATGAGGCGGATCCGGCTCGACGGCGCACGCTGTATTGCCATTGCCCGCGGGTGCGCGCGGCGGCCGCCGGCGGTACGAAGCTCCCCGCGATATATTGTTATTGTGGTGCGGGGTACTACCGGAAAATCTGGGAGGCGATTCTGGAGCGGCCGGTGAAGGTGGAGCTTCTGGAGAGCGTGCTGCAGGGCGGAGACGAGTGCCGGGTGGCGATCAATCTGCCGGAGGGAACGGACTCGGCGCCGGCGGCCGGCCCCGGGGAAGATAAATCTTTCTCCGGCATGGGCGGCGGCCGATGATGATATTAAACGGAATCCGCTGGTTGGCCTTTGCCGCGTCGTTGTCCTTGCTCTTGGTGTATTTCCGGGGCGGAACCACGCTTGTCCGCGACGTCCGGCGCTCGGTGGAATCCGCCGGAGATTATTTTTATCTCGCCTTGTCGCTGGTGATGGGGACCGCGGGATTGGTGATCCTGGCGACCCAGCTCCTGATCTGCGCCGGGCTTGTCAGGCCTTCCGCCGCAGTCCCGGATTGGATCGCGGCCGCGGGAGGTGTGGTTTCCGTCGGCAGCATTCTGCTTTCCTATTGGATCCGCAGTCGGCTGGGTCGCTACTGGAGCGGAAACGTGGAGGTGAAACCCGGCCACCGGATCGTCGATACGGGGCCGTACAGGGTCGTCCGTCATCCGCTGTATGCCAACACGCTGATCCTGTATCCGGCCGCGGCCTTGGCCTTCGCCGTCTGGTGGGTTTGGCTAGCGTGCGGGATTATGACGGCCGGCTACGCCCTCCTCGCCGGATACGAGGACCGGTTCCTCCTGCGCAACCTCACCGGCTACGCCGAGTATCGGAAGCGGACCGTCTGGAGATTAATTCCCTGGATCTGGTAGCGGACGCCGGCGTTTCGCGGGACGGCCGGCCCGGCGAGGAAAGGGACGGGCGCGTGCTGGCTATTCAGCCGCTTGACGAAAAATCCACAATGGAGATTTTCCGCTGGTCGTATGACCCCCCGTATGACGTATACAATTTGCGTCCGGAAAACGCGCCGGATAGCCTGAAGTATCTGTTGGATCCGGCGAACAGGTTCCATTCCATGCGCGCCCTCGGCGGAGCACTGGTCGGATTCTGCAGCTTCGGCGCCGACGCGCGCGTGCCCGGCGGGGATTACGCCGCGGACGCGCTCGATATCGGCCTCGGGATCCGGCCGGACCTGACCGGCCAAGGCCGGGGGGCTGGGATCATCGGCGAGGCGCTCCGTTTCGCCGAGCCGCGGTTCGCCCCGGTGCGTTTCCGGGTGACGATCGCCGCCTTCAACGCCCGGGCGCGCAGGGCCTGGGCGAGGGCGGGTTTCGCCGAAACGGCCGCGTTCGAGAGGACCGGCGACGGCGGAAAATTCGTGGTTATGGTGAAGGAACTCTGAGGAATGACCGCCTGGAGCATCCGTGCATCCCGCCCGGTCATTCTCCGGCGAAACTTTCATCTAACCGAGAATATTACATTTGTCATGAGGAAATATACTGTTTATGGATGATGCCCTTATTGTAAAATAGACGGGATTAATCCGGTTCCGGGAATCCGAAAAAACAAGCCCTTTCGGATCCTTAGAAGGTCAGCGGCTCCCGAACGAAGCCGCCGGGTGTGCCCGTCACAGCTGGGAGGAGGAGTATGAGAGGGTTATGCCGTTTCTTGCCGATCGGCTCCGTGGCAATCCTGCTGTTCCTTTCCGGATGCGGCCCGGGCCAGTTGTTCGGCCCGACGTTCACGCCCACCCCGAGCGACACGCCGACGCCGACATCGACGCCGACGCCCACCCTGACCCCGACCCTCACCCAGACCCTTACCCCGACGATCACGCCGACGCCCATCCCCGGGATTGAGGCGCCGATCATGGTGGAGGGGATCGGAATCCTCTTCACGGACGCCCAACTAACCGATTATTACACCCTCGGCGGCAACCAGTCCTACACGCCGACTCTCTCTTCCGACACGTTCTTGGTTGTGGTCATGAACGTTCCGGAAGACTACATGGACGCGGCGGAGGATGTTGAGTTTAGCGCCTGGGACGTCACGGTTAATGATGAATTCCATTTCACGTTCCTTTCAACCCAAACCGGCTTAATCAACTCCCAAAGGCAATGCATACTGACTTGGGTGTACGTGGTGCCGGAAGGGGAGGCGCGCTACATTCTGAACTTCCCGGGCGGCATAGATTTCGACCTGGAGCCGTTGCTTTAGGGGAAGGCAATCCGTACGGCGGCTGGGGGCGCGCTCAGAAACACCCTGCCCGAAAAAAACCGCCCCGTCCGGCCGCTTGAGGCCGGACGGGGCGGTTTTGCGTCCGCATCTCACGGCGTGATCCGCGCCCAGTCAGGGAAGCGGCGAGTTGCCCCACGAAGGTTCGAACGTCATCCTCGCTTCCGCGAGCGGAACGCCGAGGATGTCGATGTCCTCAAGCAGGTTTGATCCTAAGCCGAAGCGGCGGGCGAGGTTGAGATGGTTCTCGGCCCGCAGGAAGGGCGGATCGGGATATTCCGCTGCGGGGTCGAAGCCCATCGCCGCCACGGCCACCGCGTCGGTCGAGACCGGATTCTTCCCCCCGATTAGGATCCCGGGGCGCTTCGCGGTCAGGTTGAAGTTCCACGGCCCCTCGCTGCCGTCCACCGTCCGGATGCCGTCGATCACGGCCAGGTCCACCGGCCGGGCGCGGTTTAGATCCACCACCACCCGCGGCAAGCGTCTTCCCGTGACATCCTCCGGCCCGTGGAAGCCGGTGCGGTACCCGTCGCCCGGATTCAATTCGTGGAATTTGTACGGCGCCAGGCCGACCAGGTTCTTCATCGATTGGGTGATTCCGCACAGATGGTGGCATTTCATTTTCGGCACGGAAACCAGCGCGTCCGCCTCTTCGAGCAGGCGGTTGAACTTGAACTTTTCGTAGACGAACCATTCGCCCCCGACGGGCGCGGACGCGTAATCGGAATAGGGATCGGTTTGGTTGAGGTCGATCAGCGTCGCGCCGACGTACTCCGCCGCATCGTCGAATCCCCAGTGGGTGAACGAAGCCCACTCCCAGACGGCTTCGACGATGTAGAGCTTCTTCGCGCCCGCGTCGCGCAGCAGTTCGCACACCGCCCGCACCACCGCCGGGTGGGTGAGGTAGGATTCGGTGGCGGTCGTTCCGGCGGGCGGCGGGCCGCCCCGCACGCCGCCGGTGAGGTTGACTTTCACCGCCACCGTGTCGCCCGGCCGGACGACGTCTGCGATGCCGCCCAGGCTCTCGAGCAGCGCTTCGGCCTGCGCCCGCACCAGCGCGGGCTCGTATTCCGCGGCCCGCACGATCGCCACCTCGGCCCGCGTCGAATAATCCGGCGCGGCGGCCGGGGTGAGCGGTCGCCCGGAAACGGAGGATTGGCAACCCCCCAGCGCGGCCCCGCCGGCCGCAAGCCCCGCGACCTGCAGGAATTGCCGGCGGGAAAGGCGATGACAGGCTGGCGGAGAGGGATGATCGCGTCGATGGGATCGCATAAAATTTTATCCTCATGGACAAGTATACTATTTCCTTGCCGCCGTCGATGTTGCGGACGGACGGTTGTTGAATAGCCGCGGAGAACATGGAGGATCGCGGAGGAATAAGGGTTTATTCCGTGTCCTCCGTGCCCTCCGTGGATGTCATAAACGAACGGTGTTTGAGTATTTACGGAGAACACGGAGGATCATTGAGAAATGAGGTTTTTTCCCGTGCCCTTGTGCCCTCCGTGGATGTCATAAACGAACGGTTGTTGAGTATCCACGGAGAACACGGAGGATCATGGAGGAATGAGGGTTTATTCCGT
>JAFGKK010000026.1 GCA_016928575.1 Anaerolineales bacterium | reverse complement strand
GCGGGTTAATCGGGGACCCGGGGCATGCGTTCCGGAAGTCACTCCAGCGGTTCCTGGATGCCCGATACGATCACTCGGGCATGACGATCATCCCCGAGCGGGTTAATCGGGGACATCCTAGGCCGCTTCGGGCGATCGGACCTCGAAGTTGTCGAAGATGACTTCGATCGAATCCCCGGCTTTGTAGAGGATGATCCCGACCCCGGCTTTGCCCTCCGCGGCTTCGCTGTCGCGGGCGTCGTCCACCTGATCCCCGTTAAGGTAAAGCGTGAATTGGCCGCCCTCCGCCTTGACCGCCATTTGGTTCGGTTCGCCGACGAGGATCCGTGAGGAGTAGGTCCACAGGGTCAGGACCGTCGGTTCGCCGCTCGGATTTTTAATAAACCCGTATCCGCCCTGCAGGGAACTGATGCTGAAGAAATAGCGGCTGCTCGGATTCTCGCGGACGACCAACCCGTATTCGGCGGTTTTGGTCCCGCCCCGCTGATCGGCCTTCACGGAGACGTAGGCGTCGGCATAGTCCTTCATCGGCGGGATGCAATACCAGATCAGCGGCTTCTTGGCGGTGAGTTTGATGTAATACTTCCCGCCGAGGATCGCCAGCGTGCCGCGGGCGTATTCGTTGTTCATCTCCCCGGTCTGCCAGTCGTCGGACGCCTCGTCGAAGGAATCGTAGTAGGCCAGCGGCCATTCGGTGGGCGGAACGGTCGGCGTCGGCGACGGGGTTTCGGTCGGGGTGGGGGTTTTCAGGGTGGTCCAGGTGGGGGAAGGCTCCTTGGGCAGGAGCGAGCCGGCGCCGCAGGAGGTCAGCGGCGCCGACAGCGCGGCAAAGATCAGCGCGCCAATCCACAACCGGACCAGGCGGGATTTCTTTTGCATGGTGCGGTCCTTTCTTTTCCCCGGGCTTGGGGGAGATGGAAGGGAGTCTCCGGATTTACCTGGGAGCTCTCAGATCGAAATTGTCGAATTCCAAGTGGATTTTGTCCCCGACTCCCGGAATTCCGAAACCGATGCCGGATTTGCCCCTCTTGATCGCGTCGTCCTCGAACGAAAAAACTTCTTCTCCGTTGATGAAAATTGTAAAGTACGGCCCCTGAGCCAGGACTGCAAGCCGATTGACGCCTTCCGGTTCAATCAAATTGGACCGGGTCCATCCGACGATCGCCTGCCAATCCCCGTTGTCAAGGAGGTCCGCACGGTACTTTTTGGAGACAGCGTTTATGGTAAGGCTGTAAAAGCCCGATGAACTGCTTCGGAAGACCAAACCGTATTCCGCTTCTTGCGGCCCCGCGATCATCTCCACCTCCAAAGAGAGGAGAAAATCCTCAACATTGCCGTAATTCGACAATAACCTCGAAAAGAACGGTTTTTTTGTCGTGCATTGAACGACGTATTTCCCGCCGGTGATGGAAAGGGTCGATTCGGCATATTCATCCTCGTCGGATCCCGTCGGCCACCCGCCTTGATCGTCGTCGAAGGTGTCGGAGAACACGACCGGCCACTCCGTGTAGGAGACGGTCGGCTTGGCGGTTTTGGTGGGCGTGAGCGTGGCGGTGGGCGTGTCGGTGGGCGTGGCGGTCGGGGTGGCGGTCAGCGTGACGGTCGGGGTGCTGGTGGCGGTGGGAGTCGGGGTGGGCGCCAGAAAGGGGACGGCCGAGCAGGCCAGCGAGAGCAACCACAATCCGATCAGCGGAACGGGGAGGAAGGAAAGGCGGCGAATCCGGTCGACCTGCGCCATGGGCGGTCTCCTTTTACGTGTCGTGTGCGAAGCCAGGGTATTTATATATCATTGTGGCCGGCAATGCAAAGCGTCCACGGAGCTTATCCTTGGCGCGCGGTTCGGCCTGGGAGACGCCCCGAAGGGCATGGAAAGCGCGCCGTAAAGCGCGAGCTGCGCTAAGGTTCTCGGACGACGAAATTATCGAACTCGATTTCCAGGTATTGGCCGCCCGAGGGGATGGTGACGCCGACCCCGACTCTTCCGGAATAAATGGTGTCTTCCTCGAACGAATCGACCTGCTTGCCGGTCAGAAACACCGCAAAGCTTGTGATGTATGCCGCAATCGCCAGGTTGTTGGCGCGGTCCGGAGCGATCGAACCGTCGTGTTTCCAGCCGATCATCCTGAACCATTTGCCGCCGCGGAAGGCGAGAACCGCGTAATACCGAGCCGAAGCGTTGATCGCAAAGTAATAATAAGAATTCTGCCAGGCGCGGATCACCAATCCGTAGTCGGCGCCCGGCGGCGCCCGGTTCACCTTCACGTCCACGGACACGTAGTAGTCCGGGATCGGAATGCTTGTGGAGTGGGCGGTGAACCGCCAATGCAGGCCGCGTTTGGAACTTATCTTCAGTAGGTATTTTCCGCCGACGATGGAGATATCCGCCGTGCAATACTCGTCGTCGGTATGTCCGGTGTGCCAAATGCCATCGTAGAGGTCGAAGGTCTCGTTGATGCTCACCGGCCACTCCGTGCAAGAGACGGTCGCCGCGGCGGTCTGGGAGGGGGCGAGCGTGGCGGCGGGTGTGGCGGTCGGGCTGGGGGGCGGCGTGACGGTCGGGGTGCGGGTCGCGGTCGGCGTCGGGGTCGGCGCCGGAAAGGGGAGGGCCGAGCAGGCCGGCGGGAGCAGGCACAACCCCGTCAGCAGCACCGGGAGGATCGGGAAGCGGCGGATCCGGTCGGCCTGTGTCATCGGCAGTCTCCTGGGATGCAACGACGCGATCAACATTTGCCGGGTCCTTGCCAAGACGCACGATGGCCGGAAGCGGCCGATGCATCAATCCCGAGGAGCCCTGAGTTCGAAATTATCGAATTCCAATTCCATCCGGTCGCCGGCGGCGTACATGGAAAATCCCAAGCCTGCCAAGCCGCGCGAAAGCGTGTCGTCCTCGGCCTCGTCCACCTCCACGCCGTTGATAAAGAACACGAACCGGGAGCCTTGGGCGAGGACCTCCAGGCGGTTGGCGCCGGTTTTCTGGATCCTGGAGGAATAAGTCCAGCCAATCAGTACCGTCCATTGATCTTCGTCATAGATGGAAAACTGGTATTTCTGAATATCGGGGGTGATGGCGAAGTGATAATGGTTCGTCTGCGCATCCCGCAAGACCAGTCCGAAATTAACATGGGGGGAGCCGGAAATTAAATTCGCCTCTGCGGAAATCAGTACATCCTTTTCGGTCTGCAGCCCCGGTGTAAGCCACCAGAAGAACGGCTTTTTTGCGGTCAGGCGAATGAGGTATTTTCCCCCGGCGATGGTCAGGCTTCCCTGCATGTACTCGTCGTTCTTTTCCCCCGTATACCATCCGCCGTCTTCGTCGTCAAACGAATCGGAATAGACCACCGGCCATTCCGCATAAGGCGTGGTCGGGGTGAAGGTCCGGGTCGGCCTTCGGGTGGGTGTCGGGGTTTCCGTGGGGGTTGCGGTGTCGGTGGGGGTCGGCGTGGAGGTCGGGGTGCTGGTGGCGGTGGGCGTCGGGGTTGGCGCCAGGAAGGGGATAGCCGAGCAGGAAAGCGAAGAAATCACCAGCACCGACGCGGCCCGGACAGCCGTGAGGCGCCCTCGCCGGAAGAAGCATTGCGATGCCCGGGTTTGCCTGCGCAGTGGGCGCACCGTTTTCCTTCCGCCGCCGGATCCGCGATCGGCTATTTCGGGGCCCGCACGAAGTAATTGTCGAATTCGATTTCCAAATACTGATCGGCGCCCTCCATATCCACGGCGATTCCGACCCCGCCGTTTTGTACCGTGTCGTCGGTGAACGAATTCACTTCCTGCCCGTTGAGGAACAGCGTGAACTTGGGTCCCTGGATCAAGGCGGCCAGCTGGATAACGCCTGCCGGATCGATCAGGGAGGAGGATGTCCAATTCTGAATTGTGGTCCATTGTTTGTCGTATACATACATCGCATATTGTTTCGATGCGGCGTTGATCGCGTAATAATAATACTGCTTGTCGTTGGACCGGAACACCAGGCCGTAATGGCTGTCTTCCGGGGACCTGTTCCTCTTCACATCGGCGGAAACGTAAAAATCGGAAAGGTTCTTGGCGGGCGCGAGGATCCGCCAGAGGAAGGCCTGCTTGGAGGATATCTTGACCAGGTATCTTCCGCCGACGATCGCAATATCCCCCGTGAGATACTCGTTGTCGCTTTTGCCCGTCTTCCACAATCCAGTATCGGCGTCAAACGTATCGGAGAAGACCACCGGCCACTCTTGGTAGGAGAGGGTGGGTTCGGGGCTGGGGGTGGGAGTCGCCACGTCGGTCGGGGTCGGAGTGTCGGTGGAGGTCGGCGTGGCGGTCGGGGATTCGGTCGCGCTGGGAGCGACGGTGGGGGCGACGGTGGGGGTGGCCGTGGGAGGCGCGAAGGACATGCCCGAGCAGGCCAGGGTGATCAGCCACAAACCGATCAGAGCGGCGGGGAGGAAGGACAGGCGGCGGATCCGGTTGGATCGCGGCATGGGTTTCTCCTGGAGTGCGGTTTTCGGTACTATATTCGATAATCGGGGAATTGGCAAAGACGCCAAGATCCATAATCGGCGCGGAAGGCGGCGCGGCCGCTTGGCCCCGGTCCGCACGAATGGCGATTGCGATGTGAAGGCTTACCCCTCCGGATCCCCCTCCCGCAATCCTTTGCGCGCCGCTTCGCGGACGCTCGAAGCGTCGTTTACCAGGATGATCCGCCAGGCGGCGGATGCGCGCTCGACGACGGTGACGGAGGCGTTTTCGATCGCCGGGACGCGGCCGCGGTCCGCCCAGGTCAATCCGAGCGCATGCAGGAGGACGGCGCGGATGCAGCCGCCGTGGGTGACCGCGCAGACGGTTGCGCCGGGATGTTTTTCGGCGGCCGATTCCATCCAACCCAACACCCGCCGCAGAAAGCCGGCGAAGGTTTCGCCGCCGCCGCGGGGGAAATCCACGTTGCTCTCCAGCTGGCGCCACTCGTCGGGGTAGGCCTCGGCGATCTCGGCGCGCGTTTTTCCGGACCAGCGGCCGAGGTCGATCTCGCGCAGGGCGGGCGCGGCGGCGGGCGCCAGCCCGAGCGCGCCGCCGATCGCGGCGGCCGTCTCCCAGGCGCGCTTCAAGTCGCTCGAATACAGGGCGTCGAACCGGACGCCTTCCTCGGTTAGGCGGCGCGCCAGGCGCGCAGCTTGCGCGCGCCCCGCCGCGCTGAGCGGCACGTCGAAGTGGCCCTGCCAGCGGCCGGTGACGTTCCACTCGGTTTCGCCGTGGCGGATGAGGTAGACGACGGAGTTGGTCGTTTTTCCCAAAGGTTTTCTCCAAAAATTGGATTGTTTTTGTCGGGAAACAGTTCTCCGGTTATTCTACTAAACGTCGAAAGATCATACCCAAGAATCCTGCCCCCCAGTCTCTTCAGCCGAAATCAGCACCGCTTTGGATTTTTCTGCAGTCTTTTTGAACGCCCTGTAGAAAATCTTCTGGACGCTGTTTGGCATGGAATGGACCACTTTTATCGATTTCTCAAAATTGCCTCTTGACATATCGGAATCAATATTTATAATGAGAAGCACTTTATAACATAAAGTAATCTAAAATAAGGAGCATTTCTCGTGGGCAAGCTAAACGAATTGGGCGCTGTGGAGGTCATTAAAGAAAGGGTCCAGAAGTTGTACATGTACCAAATCGGAGTCCTGTCCCTCCCGCTTGGGCTGTTGTGGCTTGGGTTGGGAAGCGGCGGTCTTATCGATGTGCTGGAGCGGCGGGTTGCGCTGTTCGCCGACCCGAACTACAGCCTGATCCTGCATCTGGGGCAGGCCCTGGTCATGTTCGTCATGATGATTGTCGCGGGCGCCGCCGGATACGCGCTGTATTCGTCCTACTCCGGCAAATTCGGGGCGTGGGCTCCGTACTTTGGGGTGCCCAGAAAATACTGGGTTGTGGTGGCGTTCTTCGTAATCCTGTTCGCCGCCGTCGTGATCCTGCACTGCTGGCTGGAGCCGGTGTTTCCCTGGCTGGGAGCGGCCGTCGGATTGTCGTATGCGCTGCAGGGTTTGCTGGATAAACCCAAGCGCTGGTACTACCCGGCGGTCGCCCTGACGCTGGCGGCCGTCTCGTTCCTGCCCTTGCTGTCCGGAGCGGACGGCACCTGGACCCGCGCCGTTTGCTTCCTGACCTTCGGGTTGACGTTGGTCTTCCTCGGATGGCTCGATCATGTCAACCTATTCCGGATTCACCGATCGCTCCCGGAGGCGGCCGATGGAACAACCGTATAAGGCGCTGGCCGACCTGGACCGGCTGATACACGACCCGGCCCGGCTGTCGATCCTCACCATCCTGCAAAAAGCCGCCTACGCCGATTTCCTCTTCCTGCAACGGGTGACCGGGCTGACGCCGGGCAACCTTTCGGGCCATCTGACGAAACTGGAGGAAGGGGGAATGGTGCGGGTGGAGAAGCAGTTCGTCGGCAAGAAACCGCGGACGGTCGTGCGGCTGACCGGCAAGGGGCGCGAGGCGATCGACCGGCACTGGCGGAACCTGGAGACGCTGCATAAGCGGGCGCAAGATTGGCAGCCGGAGGATACCGATCCGGGAGCGGAAAAAGATTAATCGTCCGTCCCCCGCCTCCGGCTTCCTCCGTCCCGCGGGACGGAGGAGGATAAACCGGAAAATCCGCCGGGGGAGAATGAGCTCGACCGGATCGGGGAGGCGGGTGCCGGGCCGGATTTCCACAACCACGAAGAGAAAAACACTCGCAAGTAACTGGAGGAAAGATGGAATCTGCTAGTGAACCGACGCAACCGAAATACCAATGGCGGACTCTGATCCTGTTCGGCCTGCTGGCCATCCCGGCCGCGCTGGCGGTCCTGCCCTACTCGATCGCGATCGGCGGATCGGAACTGACCGCCCCGGTTCCGGAGGGATCAACCCTCGCCCCGGAGGCGATGCAAACCATCGTCCTGGCGGTGATGGCCGCCTTCACGCTGGGCCAGGCTCTGCTGATTAACGTCCCGCTGACGGCGCTGGGGCTGCTCTTCGCCAAATGGACCGGACTGGATGCTCCCTACATACGCGCGCTGCTGTACCGGCTGCCCGGCCCCGGCCGCTTCGGGCGCGCCCTGCTGATCGGCCTCGCAACCGGCGCGGCCGCGGGCGGTTTGTTGTTGGTGTTGAGCCAATTTATCTTCGGTCCGGTGATGGAACAAAGCATCGCCGCGGCGGGGGTCACGCTCCCGGACATCCGCTGGTCGTGGTGGGAAGGACTTCTGGCCTCGGCCGGCGCGGGTTTCAACGAGGAGGTCCTGCTGCGGCTGTTCCTGCTCAACGGACTGGCCTGGCTGGGCGGGGCGCTGTTTGGAAAAAAGAGCGGCCGCCCGGCGGCGGCGGTGCTGTGGGCGGCCAACGTCCTCAGCACGCTGGTCTTCGGCGCGCTCCACATTCCCAACCTGATGCTAATCGGCGTGCCGGTGGATGCGGCGACCGTCCTGTCCACGCTGGCGATGAACGGGATGATCGGACTGCTGTTCGGCTGGCTGTACTGGCGCTACGGGCTGGAAAGCGCGATCGCTTCGCACTTTGCGGCGGACGTCGTGCTGAAGGTGATCCTGGTGTTTTTTCTCTAGGCCCTTGCCGGCAAAGCGAAAAGACCGGGTCGGTCTCCAAACCGGCTCGGTCTTTTTCATGTACAATACTTGGCGTTCGCCAACCTACAATCCTCCCCTCGAGGTCGATATGCCCAATCGCGTCGGAACCACCGTCGGGAAATATAAACTGCTGGAACTCCTCGGCCGCGGCGGCATGGCGGAAGTTTACAAGGCCCGCCATCCCACCCTCGGCCGCGAGGTCACGGTGAAGATCCTGCATCCGCACCTGGCTGAGGGGGAGGGGTTTCTGGCCCGCTTCGAGCGCGAAGCCAAGGCGGTGGCCGCGATGCGCCATCCCCGCATTGTCCAGATCTTCGATTACGAAGCGACGGAAGACGCCAACTACATGGTGATGGAATTCATCGACGCCGGGACATTGCAGGACCGGGTCGCGGCGCTGGCCAAGGAAGGCAGGGGCCTTTCCGTCCGGGAAGCGCTCTCGATCCTCCGCCAGGTGGCCGAGGCGCTGGATTACGCGCACGGGCGCGGAATCCTCCACCGCGACGTCAAACCTTCCAACATCCTGCTGGATTCCTCCGGCGGCGCGTTCCTGACGGATTTCGGCATCGCCCGCATCCTCAGCGGGGCGCAATTCACCGCCACCGGCGTGATGATCGGTACGCCGACCTACATGTCTCCGGAGCAAGGGACCGGCGAGGAACTGACGGCGGCGAGCGACCTGTATTCGCTGGGCGTGATCGCATTCGAGCTGTTGACCGGCAGGGTGCCCTTCAGCGCGGAAACCACCCCGTTGGCGGTGATCCACAAACACATCCATGAGCCTCCGCCCGGCTTGCGCGCCGTCCGGAAGGACCTGCCCGCCGCGGCGGAGGATGCGGTGCTGAAAGCGCTGGCGAAGAAACCCGGAGAACGGTTCAAGAGCGCCGGGGAGTTCGCCCGCGCGTTGGAGAAAGCCCTGCCCGAGGGCGTCCTCAAAACGGTCGACGGAGGGGGGCAGAAGCAGCCTGCGCCCGTTTCCGCCCAATCGACGATGGCGATGGAAGTAGAACCCGTTCCGAGCCGGACGCAGATGCCCACCGAGGTGATGGAGACGCCGCCGGAACTCAACATACAGGGGATCCCCGACCCCGCCCGTCGGGAAGGGGCGGCGGAAGCCGTCCCGGCCGAGGAAGCGGAACGGCCGCCGAAGCTCGGGAAGATCAAAACGGCCGAAGCCAAACCGCCGGCGCCGGCCGGCGGGGTCAAGCCGGCCGCGGAAACGCTGATGGCTTCGATGCGGGGGATCCTGAACACGCGCCGGGGGCGGATCGCCGCCGCCGTCGTTGCGGCCGCGATCGTCCTTGCCGCCGGATGGTGGATCCTTTCCGGCGGGATCTCTTCACTGACTTGCGTATCGGTGGAGTCGTGCATCGCTCAGGCTCAGGAACTGAGGGAGCGCGGCGACTTGGCCGGATTTATCACTCTGATGGAGGCCGCCGCCGGCCGCGTTCCCGGCGACGAGCATCCGCCCAACGCCGGGATCTGGTGCGACATCGGCGATGCCGAGCGGGAGTTGAGCCGGATGGACGCCGCCCGGGAGAGTTACACCCGGTGCATCGAGTGGACCGAAGGAATCCCCGAGTTCCAAGATGTCCGCACCCGGGGAGAGGAAGCCCTGCAGGGATTGTGACGGGCGTGTCGAGAGGGTGTTGGACAAGCTTGGCGAAGCAATCTCCTTCTTTTTCGTCATGACCGTTTCCATTACCCCTTTAAATTCTTGATAATATCCTCTTCCGTGCCTTCGCTTTTCTTCTTTACATCCGAACCGGTAATTACGGAGTTGTTGTGAGGGTTCACCGCTTCCTGTATCCGGAATTGGATCTTCGCACCGTTGTCTTCCGCGCCGCGTTCCAGCGCGGACGGTTCGCCTTCGCCGGGAGCCGGGCCCCGTTCCAACTCCTCGGGCGCAGGCAGTGGAACCTCGCCGGCCTTATCGGATGACCGATCGGCGCCTTTTCCATCGAGTGTGAAGGCGGGTATCGGGCGCTCTCCTTTGCCGTCCAATTGCGCGCCGGAGGCATCCTCCGGCCGCGGGATGGGGAGCGGCGTCGCGCCCCGGTTCTCCGCGGATCCCTCAATGATGGTTGCGAGCGCGCCCTGGATCGCCTCCGCCTCCCGGTATTCGCCGGTCCCTTCGACCGCCGCTTCCGGTTCGAACGTGGCGTCGTCCAATCGGCGTTGTGTTTCCAGTTCCTTCGATTCGCCGGCGCCTTCGGACCGGCCGGTATCGAGTTCCATTTTTCCGCTCATGCGTCACGCTCCCGTTCCTTCAGATGTTAATGGTGGGGTTGCGGTCCGTCAAGCCTTCCCCCCCCCGGACGCCGGATTACCGGGCGCCATATCCGGTCCGGCGGCCTGCCGTCTCGGCGGCGATTTCCCCATCCTCCGCCGCAGGTTATCGGATGTTCTTTATCGCCTCTTTTCCACTGGGATGCTTGCCCTGCTGGATATTCGATTGAGTCGCCGGGGATTTTTTATCCTTCTGTGCCTGCGCCATTTGCCGCAGATCCTCTTCATCCACGGCGTTCTTGGCTTCCATTCCCGGCGCGGACGATCCGGCTTGGCCGGGTGCGCCGCCGGATTGCGTTTCCCGGGGCGCTGCCAACGCGGCCTCTCCGGCGATGCCGGGAGATGGGACGGCGCCTTGGCCGTCCAGGGTGAAGGTCGGGGAAGGCCGTCCGCGCTTGCCGTCTACCTGCACCTCAACGGCATCCTCCGGCGGTTTCCCGGGTTCGGCGGCGTCCGCGGGACGCGGGATGGGGAGCGGCGTCGCGCCCGGGACTTTTCCGCCGCCGATGACGGCGGACACGAACTCGCCCTGGATCGCCTCCGCCTCCCGGAAGTCGCCGGCCCGTTCGACCGCCGCGGCCGGTTCTTCCGTAACGTCGTCCAACCGGCGCATCGCCTCCCGGTCCTCCGGATCGCCGACTCCTTCGTCGCGGCCGGGGTCGAATTCCATTTTTTCCATCATGCGGCACACTCCTTTTCCTGCGATCGAAGATGCCATGGCGAAGACGCCATGGTTCCTGCTCCATCATACCCTTTCCGCCGGGACCAGCGCGCGCCCGGGATACGGGATCAGTTTGCTGTCCGCCGGGATGACATGGAACGGTGAATCCTCCGCAACCTCACCGACCGGGTAATCACGACGGTAACGGGAACCGTAATAGGCATAGATTTCCTCGCCCGCCCGCACCGCGTTCTGCAGCCACACCTCGAACCGTGCGCGTACGCGGTTGTAGGCGAAGACGGCGTTGGCGGCGCAGCCCGGGGGAGGCTCGTTGACCAACCCGGCGAGGTGGTTCGTAAATTCCGGCAGCAACTCGCCGTTTTCGTCCGATGGATCGAGCAGGAACCCCGGCTCCATGCGCTCGAGGCTGAAGGTCATGCGGTTGAGCGTCCATTTCGCCGCCTCGAGGGATACGGCGTGCCGGTCGGCGTAGGCTTTCACCTTCCGGCGCCATTCTTCCATCCGGATCCGGCGCCCGGGATACGTACCTATGAACAGGGCGCACTCCGCCTGCGCCACCGGGCGCCTGGCGAACACGCCGCGCATCGGGCGCGCGTTATGCACCGCCCGCCGGATTTCGAAATCTCGGCTGTTGGAATGAACCTCCGCGGGAAAAACAAAATACGAAAAAGGCATAGCGAACTCCTCCGGCCGGTGCCTGCGGTCGAAGCCGGATTTTCCCGTTCCGCCCGCCGGTCATTTCCCGGCGGCGGAATCAACGTCGCCGGCGTCTTTCTGTTTCCGCCGTTTGAGCTGTTCGTTGTCGGATGGATCGACTGCCTGGCCGGAGGGAGCATCCTTCGGCAACGGGATCGGCAAAGGCAGGCTGTCGGCTTCTCCGCGGTAACGGGCATCCGGCACAATGTCGTTCTCCGGTTTCAGAGCCGGTCCGGTCTTCGCTCTTTCCACGCCCGACAGGGAAGCGATTCCGGAAGGATATCGGTTTCTCCGCCGGAACCGGCATGCGGCATCATGTCGTTCTCGGGAATCAGCGCCGGCCCGGATTTTTCTCCGGGGAGGAAAACCGGGATGGTGCGGATCTCGTCTGCGGCCGCGTTTTCGGGCCCGGGAAGGTTGATCGGGGTGGCTTCATGCTTCCCTCCGCCGCCTGCGGTTGCTTGATCCAGGTCGCCGCGGATCTTCGGCATCCGGTCGCGGAGGCTGCCGGATTCCGGTGCCTTCATCATCGCATCCGGATGGGGGTTGTGATCGAGGTTGGGCGGTTCGGGCGGATGGCCTTCTTCTTCCTCCTCCGGTTGAACCCTCATCTGCGGCAGGGTAATCGGCGTGGCGCCGGCCGGTCCCTCTTTGCCGGGCAGGGGGATCGGAGTGGCGTCGAGGCGGCCGTCGTCCGCATCCGCGGTTATCCGGTCGATGTCGCCGCGGATGGCCGGCAGGCTTCCCTTCACGATGCTGTCCTCCGGACGCGGGATGGGCTGGGGGGTGACTCCGGTGTCCCGGGCCGATGCGGTCGAGTCGACCAGCGCGGTCGGCGCCGTTTGGACCGCTTCGGCCTGCTGGAAGTCGCCGGTTTGTTCGATTTGTGCCAACGGCTCGAACGTGGCGTCGTCCAGCGTTTGCCGACCGGCGCCTTCGGGCGTTTCGCCGCCTTCGCGGGCTTCGAGTGGGGGTTGTCGTGGATTATCCGTCGTCCACTCTCCGGAAAGGATTTCTTTGTGTACTAAGGTGCTGAAAACGACCTTTTCCAATATCTTTGCGAGCATGTCCTCGCGGAGCGGGGGCGGCCGGAGGGAGCGAAGCCCGTCCCGGAACCCCCGGCGGGCGGGCCGGGGCAATCTCCTTCTTCTGGAAACAGAGCGATCGGTTCACCCCTCTTTCCCGGCCGCCTCCGATTTCTTCCCGGGATCGGGCGAGGGCGGGTCGGTGACCAGCTCGGCGCCGGACTTGGGCGCGGAGTGAGCCAGCTTGGCCTTGTGCTCCAAGGTCCGTTTGATCGCTTTCTCGTGCTCTTCGCTCAGCATGCCGCCGCCCTGCGCGCCGGCGGCGTGCTCTTCGGGATAGTTCGAGATCTGGCCCGAGTCGAACTTCGGGTTCATCCGGTCGTAGTCCATCTGCTCGCTGAGCGGCCGGCTGGGATCCTTGCCGTGTCGCATTTCCTCATCCGAGTTCTTGCTGGAAGGTTCATAGTACGTGTATCCCGTCACGCCGTTTTCGTTCCACGTCACGAAGAAATGATTTCCGCCGCCGCAGTTGACATCGATCGAACCTTCGTGTCCGAGACCGGGGCCGGCTTTCATGGCGCCCGCTTTGGTTTTCTCACAGCCATACTCCGACGTCATCTTGTCGCTGTAGGTTACTTTTCCATCCGGACCGACGACCGCCGTCACCATGGTTACTTTTCCACCCGATTGGGATTGGCCTGATTTGCCTGATTGGCCCGCCGGCTTGCTCTGACCGCTGGTCTTGCCCGAGCTGGGCGTTTTGGGTTTTTGCGCGCCGCCCGCGCTGGTATCCGCCCACTGATTGGGGCCTTTTCCGGGCGGGAAGGGACTCTGCCAGCCCGGGATCCCGGGTGCCGGACCGGTGCGCATGCCCGCATCGTTTTTCAACTCCGCGGGGCCGCCCTCGAAACCCTGCAACCCCGGCATGCCGTCCATGAACCCTTCCTTGGGTTTCTTTTCGCCCGTTGCGCCGCTGAGCTTTCCTGGGCCGGGGGTCAGGCCGTCGATATCCTCCAGTTTCCCGAGGCCGGCATCCAGGTCTTTCAATTCCTTGTGCAGGATCGGCTTCTCGAATTCCACCGGCGCGCCGGATCCGGCGGGAAAACCGGCCGCCATCTTCCCGTCCAGGCGGTCGGCGTTGGGTGCCTCCCATTTATCCTCGGCCGCCGCCTTGCTCGCCACGGAACCGCCGTTCAACCCGGCGGCTACGGATGCGGCCTGCGGCCCGGGAAGGTTGATCGGGGTGGCTTCCTCCTTACCGCTTGCGGCGGATGTCTGGTCCAGATCGTCGCGGATCTTGGGCATCCGCCCTTGCAGGCTGGCGTCTTCCGATGCCTTGAGCATCTCTTCGGGATAAGGATTGTGATCGAGGTCGGGCGGCTCGGGCGGATGGCCTTCTTCCTCTTCCGGCTGAATCCTCATTTGCGGCAGGGTGATCGGCGTGGCGCCGAGGGGATCCGCTTTTCCCGGCAGGGGGATCGGGGTGGCGTCGTGCCGGACGTCATCTGCGCCGAGGGTTGCCTGGTCTATATCGCCGCGGATAACCGGCAGGCTTCCCATTACACTCCTGTCCTCGGGCCGTGGGATGGGCAGGGGCGTGGCGCCGACATCGCGCGCCGAAGCGGCATCGATCATCGCCACCAGCGCGGTCTGAACCGCTTCGGCTTGCTGCATGTCGCCGGATTGCTCAATAAATGTGCGGGGTTCGAAGGTGGCGTCGTCCAAGGTTTGGACTTCCGCCGCGCGGCGTTCGCCGGTCTCTCTGCCGAGTTCCATGGAGGATTGTCGCGGGTCTGCCATCATGTTTTCTCCTTATTCATCGCCGGGCTTCCCGGCAAGCCGGATGCCGGACCGGCCGGCCGGATCGCGTCGATCCGGTTGGGGAAACCATCTCTTGCCGGGAAAGGGGCAATCTGTCTGGCCCGATTTTTGCCTTCAGGCGCCCCCCTGATTCGGCCGGTCGACCACTCCCATCGCGCCGCCGTCTTTGGTCCCATCTTCCGGTGCCGTCTCTGCCATGCGCGGGTACGATGTCCTGAATCCGTCGCCGCCAACAAAGTACGCTGCGTCCCCGATAATGTGGGTTTGTTGTACACGCCGCGGGTTTCCCCCGGCCGCGGTCTTTCACCCGGCGGGCTTTCCCGCCGCGATTGGCGGAGCGTACCATTTCCGGATAACGCAGAGGGACAAGGATGCCGTTCGATCCCGTTTCCGGCATCCTCGTCGTTCCGCAAGCGGAAGGCGGTGGCAAGCGATTACGCATCTTTTCCGTCAGCGGGTTTTTGGTCGATCGTGCCGCCGCTTGTTCCTTCCTCTTCGGAAAGATTGGCGCTTTTATCCGCATGCCGATTGAGACCGACAGTCGGCTCCGCCGGGTCGATCACCTGATCACGGTATGTGCGGACGCCCCCGCTGAGCGGCGCCTTGCCGCCCTCATAGCCGTAATCGGTCACCTGGCCGGGGTGCTTGGTGAAGAGCACCTGACCGTCTCCCTGGCCGCCCTGACCATACGCCGGATCCTTCACCAGGATTCCGCCCGCTTTGGCTTGATTGATGTCTTCCGCCTTTCCCGGTTTGGTCTGCCCGCCGCCCTGACCTTCATCCGGATGTCCCATCTGTTTCTGGGCGCTGCCTTTCGGCTTTTTCGGATCCGGTGGCTGTTCCGGATCGTCCACCTGTTTGGGTTTGCTGCCGGCACACAGAAGCTGGTCGGCTTGTTCCTTTGAATTGCACGGGTCTTTGCCTTTCTTGTCGGTGGCCTTGCCGCTGATATGGATCGGCCCGACAAGGTCCAATTCCGCCTCGCTGTTCCGGCGGCCGGCTTCCCGGGCTTTCTGATCCCCGGAAAATTTCTTGGCTCCTTCATCGAATGTAAAGTTATAACTGTGGTATCCGCTGTAATACGGCTCGCCGCCGGCTTGAGCGTGATCGAACTTCGGATGGATCGATCCCGGACCGCCGCCCATCTTGCCGGGATCCTTGCTCTCCATCGGATTCCCCATAAGACCCTGGATTTTTTCGACCGTATCGCCCGGGTTCTCCAATCCTTGCGGACCTCCCTCATCGAAAAGGCCGCCCTTGGTTCCGCCGCTTCCTTTCTTCAGCGGGCCGCCGGTTTCGAATGGGTCACCCTGCAATCCGGAATGCCCGCCGCCGCTGAGGATGTCGTTGATCCCATTTGCGGCAGTATTGCCCGGCCTCTCGAACCGGCCGCCGGGAGATTGCGCCCGCTCCTCGGCGTCGATTTGCGCTTCGGGTTTATCGTACTCGAGGCGATCCTGCGGTTGTTCGGCGGGGCGGATTTGCTCGGACCGCTGTTCCTCCGCCGCCGCAACGCGCCGCAAGTCCGGCAGGTCGATCGGAGTGGCGTCGTCGCCGCCGGGAGCATCGCCGCCGGCTGTCGCCTGATCCAGAGCCTGCCCTGAGCTTGGCGTAGGGTCTCCGCGCACTTCCGTTGGTCCGCCCATTCCGCCATCATCCTCGGGTCGCGTCAGCGGAATCGGCGCGGCCTCGGCTTGCTCCACCGCAACGGAGGGTTTGGCCAGCGCCGTTGAAGTGTTCTGAATGGCCTCGGCCTGTTGAAAATCCCCGGTCTGTTCGATGTGGGTGTCGGATTCGAAGGTGGCGTCGTCCAGGGCTTGCTGTTCGGCGCTGCGGACTTCCCCGGATTCCGGCTGTGATTCGATGGGATTTCGATTCTCGTTCATTTTATCTCTCCTTTTTGCATACAGGGTAGAAGATGAAACCGGGAAAAAACCGGTTTGGCGTGAGGAGAGTGGGAATGCTATGGGGGAAGGCCTCACAAAGAATTTTGCTTAAAATCAGGCAAGCCTTTTTTTACTGGACGCCTCCTTTCGGATTGTGAAAAATAAAAAGCTCCTTGAACACGCTTTGGACCGATTACAGGCGGACTGCGCCTTTTGAAAGGTCCTGAGCGGAGTGGGGAGCTTTTGGGATTGTATACTCAGGTTTATTTGGTTGTGAAGTGATTATATAACGCGGACGGGCGTTTGTAAAGCCCTTGGTTGCGACCGGAAGGGCGGATCACCCGCCTTGGATAAACTCCTGGTTGGCCGTCTGAAATGATTGCAATTGGGCGTCCGGAAAGGCTAGGCGCGATTTGGCCATCGATAGCATCAGCAGACAATAAGCCAAGTTGCCCAGATGCTCCCGATGGATATATCCCTGTTGGGATGGCAGGGTTTTCGCCAGATGGGCGGCGGTAAAACCCCATACCGGCCGGAGCGGGGACCGTTCGCTGGCGGGTTTCTGCATTTCGGCTTGCAGCAGCTCCTGCAAACCGCCGAACACCGGCTCGGAGATCAGCGTGAAATACCCGTAGGCGCAGGGCAGGTGGCAATACTGACAGCCCTTCTTGCGGTGCAGACGGTTTTCGGGCAGGGCCCGCCCCGGCAGGCGGGCCACTTTCGTCATTTCCTCCTGGAAACGGGAGAGGTTCTTGGGGCTTTTCTCCGCGGCGGCGGCGCTGTTGACGAGCGCGTTCACCCATTGCGGACTCGGTTCGCGGGTCGCTTCGTGGTACGAGACGATCCGTCGGCAGACTTCGGGGAGAACGGCTCTAAAGTACGCCGCCTCGCTCATCCCGGCCGTATCTGCCAAAGCTTTCCGCAATGGCGCCGTGACCCCGGCAAACCCGGCGACCTCCGCCGGCGGGCAGTAAGAAAGCAGGTAATAATAGGCGATGGTCTTCTTGAGCGCCTCGACGCGTATCGCCGGCGCCGGGACGGCCGCTTGGTGCGCGGTCTTGCGCTTCGGCGCCGCGGTTTTTTGGGGGGAATCCTTCGGTTTTACGGGCGCCGCCTGTTTTCGGGAAGATTTCGATTTCGCCGGCGCGGTTTTTCGGGTGACGGTCTGCTTCGTTTTCGTCCCTTTGGGGGAGTGTTTCTTGGTCGGCATGGGTCGTCTCCTGAGGGCCATTATGAGATCGTCGAAAAAGTCAGGACCGGTGGTCGAGTCCGCCTCGGACAGCCCCACCGGGCGGTCCGGGATAGCCCCGAAAAGGCATATCGAGACCATTCGATCATCAATTATAAGGCTGTAATTGCTCAGCTTCCTGACCTTATTCCTTCCTCACCCCCAACCCCTTCTCCCCTTCCCCCTCTCCGGGTTTATGCCAGGAGAGGGGGAAAGCCTGTCCTCGAGCGTAGCGAGGGGAGGGACGGGGGATAGAGGCGAGGATGGAGGAGGGCAGGATTTCTCGACGACTAGGAACAGCCTGAGCGGGTACAAAAGGCTTATTCATCTGTCAACAGGTGGTCTCGCCTATCCTAACCGGACAGATCAGGGATACGCCAAGACCGCTGCCCCGGCCTCGCCCGCCTGTTTCAGCGATCCCATTATATAGTCAAATCCGGATCAGCGTTTCTTTTTCGCTTTCTGGGCGGGCGTGAATTTTGGTATCGGCGTGTAAAAGATCTTCACCCAGGAAGCCATGTCGTCCTGGACGCCGCAGACGATCGCCTGGCCCACCTTCAGCCGGGCGATCACCCGGGCCTGCTCCTCGCTGAGCGCCATCGCGCCGGCCATCGCCTGGCAGTCGTCCGATGCCACCAGGCGGTGGACGATCTTGAGGTTGGTGTTCTTAAGCGCGTCCGGCACCAGCTTGGAGGGCACCTGGTCGATGATCGCCAAGCCCTGGCCGTAGGCGCGAATCTCGGCCAGGATGTCGGCGAACATCTCGCCCATCTTGGCCTGCGGGTTGGCGTTGTCGGCGGTGTAGTGCGCGGCGCGCAGGATGCGGTGGGCTTCTTCGATGATCGCCAGATGGCGCAGGTCGCGGGATTCGGGCGAGCCCTCGCTCTCGTGCTGGGCTTGGCGGTATTCGTACATGAAGTTCATCAGCAGCGCCATGGTGAAGCATTTGTCGGCGTCGTCGCCCATCTGCTGCAGGTTGATCACCACCGGGCGGTCGAACAGATCCGGCCAGGGGGTGGAGGTGGCGTTGTTGAACAGCGTCCCCTTCCAGCCGCGCATCAGGCTCCCGATCCGCGTGCGCATCGCGGCGGTGATGTTGTCGGTGATGCGCTGTTCGTAGCCCTTGGCGCGCACCAGGCCGGTGATGCGGTTGTTGAGCTGGTCGAGCGTCGGGCACAGCACCTCGGCCGGCGGCAGCTCGTCCGCCAGCCAGCCCTGGCTGTCGTACAGGTCGACCAGCGCCTCCTCGAGGATGACCGGCAAAATCTCGTACATCGGGAAGCTGGCGTTGAAGATCGATTTCAGGCGGTCGAGATGCGGCATCACCTGGGTGATCGCGCCGGGCAGGCGGATGATGTCGAAGGGGTTGAGTTGCAACGACTCCACCGGGCAGCCGCCCCACTCGCTTCGGCCGGGGACGTACACGGCGATCTTGCGCGTATACGTCCCGGCCTGGTTGTAGGCCAGCGCCAGTTGGACGTACTCGTCCTTGGCCGGCTCGATCACCAGGAAGTTGCGCTCCTGCT
>JAFGKK010000025.1 GCA_016928575.1 Anaerolineales bacterium | reverse complement strand
GCCGCGGAAGGCGCCGAACCAGTCGCCCAAGCCGCAGGCCGCCATCCGGCGGCAGCGGCCCATCGCCCGCGCGCGGAAGACCCGGTCCCCGCCCTCGGCGACTCCGGATTGCGCGCGGCGGCGTAAAATTGCGAAACGAGCACAGGCCGGCATGCCGGGCCGGATGCGGAAGAGGATATGATGGCGGAAGAAAACAGAAAACCGAACACGGCCCACCCTGAAGCGCCTTTCTCCCGCCGCAACTTCTTCGGCGGATTATGGCATGGGGCGTTTCTGGCCCTGGGGATGGCGCTGACGCAACCGGCGACGGTCCTCCCGGCGTTTATCGTCGAGCTTACCGGCTCGACGGTCTGGGTAGGAGGCCTCACCACCGTGCTGGCTGTGGCCGGCGCCCTGCCACAGCTTTTTGTCGCCCGCTGGATCGACCCCCTGGTGTTCAAAAAACCCTATTTGTTGCTGGCCATCTATGTGCGCGTCCTGAGCTGGGGATTGCTGGCGTGGCTCATCTATCTCTTAGGCGGCCGATCTCCCCTCACCCTCGCCTGGATCCTGGTGGGCATACTGGTCCTTTTTTACGCCGGCGGCGGATTAGGAAATGTCCCCTTCACCGACATCATCGGGAAAATCATTCCGCCGGGAAAGCGGGGCGCCTTTTTCGGCGGCCGGGGCGCCCTGGCCGCGCCTCTTTCCATCGGCGCGGCGCTGGCGGCGCAGCAAATTCTGGCGCATGTGGCGTACCCCGAAAATTACGCCTGGCTGTTTGGCTCGGCCGCCGTCAGCCTGGGGATTGCTTCGTTGGGGTTTTGGATTATCCGGGAGCCTCCTTCTCCCGTTGCCAAGCGGCGCGCGCCGCCCTGGCGCGACTACCGAAAGCAGGTGACGAGAACCATCCGTCGCTTGAACCCGTTGACGATGGCGCAGCTCCTGACGGGTTTCAGCCTGATGGCTTTGCCCTTCTACGTGGTATATGCCCGCGAAAAGCTTGGGGCGCCGACGGAAGCCGTGGGTTGGTTTTTGCTGGCGCAGGTGCTGGGCGGGATAATCTTCAACATGGTTTGGGCGCACCTGGTGGACCGTTCCGGCAGCCGCCGCATGCTGTTCCTGTGCGCAGTCCTTTCTTTTTCCACGCCCTTGTTGGCGATTGCGCTCAGCCCGCTGGGCTGGCCGGCCTTGCTGCCGATCTTCTTCCTGGCCGGGGGAACCTCCAACGGGCGCGCCGTCGGTTTTCAGAGCGCACTGCTGGAGCTGTCGCCCGCGGACGAACGCGGGACGTACGCCGGCCTCAACGAAACGCTTATCCTGCCGGTCGCTTTCCTTCCCCTGGCGGCGGGCGTGTTTTTGCAATATGGATCGTATACGGCGCTCTTTCTATTAACAGCGGCGTGCATCGGCGCGGGCGCGATTGTCATAGGGCGCTGGCCGGTTCCGCAAAAGGCTTGAACTGGGTTTTCAAAGTCAAGAGGATGGCCCGTGATTGCCGCCGCAGAAAAACCGGGCCGACGCGCCTCCGCCGGGGCGGCGACGCAGGGCCATCCGGAGGGCATAAGCGGCAGTCGCCCGGGAAGCGCCTCTCCCCTGGCACCCCAGCGAGGACATGGCGAAAAACCGCCCGCGGCGCGCGTTTCGCTGGAGAGCCGAGCGTCAGGCATGCCGTTGCCCCCACGGCAACACGGAAAACCCCTTTTTTCCAGGACACTCCCGCTCAAACGCCCCCGCGGTAACGGGATCCCTTTCCATCGAACCGGTTGTCACCTTTCGATGAATCGCGCATCTAACAATCAATAGTGCGCCCAACCAGTAAAAAATGAGGGCTTTATGCGATACACACTTTCCGACGGAGGCTCGATTAATGCCTGTGCCGCCCAAAGTACAACCCAGGGTGATCGTTTTCAGCACCCCAAGTTGTTCGTTCTGCAATACGGCGAAGCGCTATTTTCGCGAAAAGGGAATTAAATTCAAAGATGTAGACGTCAGCCGAGACGCCGCCGCCGCCCGGGACGTCGTCCGCCGTTCCGGACAAATGGGCGTACCCGTCATCGATATCGGGGGGAAAATCGTTGTCGGCTTCGACCGCCCGAAGATCGACCGAATCCTCGCCATCAAATAGCTTCTGGGAGAAAAAATGACCGACCACAACATCCAGCCCCTCGGAGCCCGCGTAGTCGTTGAAGCGTTGGAACAGGAAAGCAAAACCTCGTCGGGGATTTATCTTCCGGAAACCGCCAAAGAAAAACCGCAAACCGGCCTGGTAGTCGCCATCGGGGACGACGAAGAAATCAAATTGGCGGTGGGAGATAGGGTCCTGTTCGCCAAATATACAGGGACCGAATTCAAGCTGGACGGGAAAGAGTTTATTTTAATGGAATACAACGACGTCCTGGCACGTCTGCAGTGATACACCCGTTCCGAGAGAAGGACAGGTCCGCCATGCATCTCTCCGTCGAGACGGTTCCTCCGCCTCATCCGCCATAGGAACGGCGGACTTGAGGACGGCATTCCCTCGTCCGCTCAATCGCGGCCCGATGCAGGGGTAAAACAGATGCAACCGAGAGCGCGCGGGAATCCCCCGCGCATCTTTCCGAACGGGGCGCCGCGCCGCACCGTTGCGGATGGAGTCCCACAGCCGGACAGAACACATCCAAAACCATAGGAGATGCCCAAAATGCTTCAAACCAATCTGAAACATGTCAACAGCAAAGAGGAATTGCAGGGGTTGATCACCAGCAACGAAAAAGTCGCCGTCTGCTGCGGCAGAATGGGGCCGATGTGCATTCCCGTCTACGACATTTTCGAGGTCTTTCAAGAGAAATATCCGGAGATTCAATTCCGGGATATGGATTTCGACATCCCCGACGCCTCCGTCATCCGGAATCTCCCGGAGTGCCGGAAATTTAACGGGCTGCCGTTTACCATCTATTACCGCAACGGCAAAGTGGTCAAAGCCACCACCAGCCTTCAATCGGCGAACCAAATCAAAGACGTCATCGAAGAGGTCTTTGCGTAGCTCCCGCGCCGTACATCCGACGGCTCCATGGCAACCTGTCGGGCCGGATCGGATCCGCGCAAATTCGCCTTAAGGAAAGGATCTGGATGAGCCAAGACCCGCATGCTTTCGATCTCATCATCATCGGCGCCGGACCGGCTGGCCTGGCGGCCGCCATCTATTCCTCGCGCGCCTCCGTATCCACGTTGGTGGTCGATGAAGCCTCCGCGGGCGGCCAGGTGAAGATCACGCACCAGGTCGCCAATTATCCGGGTTTTGTTGAACCCGTTGCCGGTTACGAATTGGCGCGAAACATGCGCCAACAGGCGGAAAAATACGGCGCCACGTTCAAGCTGGCCGCCAACCTCACCGCCATCCGATTGACGGGAGAGGAGAAACAAGTCTCCATAGACGACGAGGCCTACACGGCGAAAAATGTGATCCTCGCCACCGGTTCCTCTCCCCGCCTTTTGCAGGTGCCGGGCGAACAGGAGCACAAGGGCGACGGCATCTCGTACTGCGCGACCTGCGACGGGGAGTTTTATAAAGACAAGGATATCGTTGTGGTGGGAGGGGGCAACAGCGCCATGGAGGAATCGCTGTTGCTGGTACAGCTTGTCCGATCCATCACCGTCATCCACCAGTTCGACATCCTGCAGGCGGAAAAGATCACCGCGGAAAAAGTGATGAGCAACCCCAAGGTTTCCTTTTTATGGTCGCATGAACCCCGCGGGTTTGAAAAACGGGGAGAGAAAATGCTGGTGACGGCGGAGAATCTCAAAACGAAGGAATTGGTCACGGTGGAGCGCGACGGCGTCTTTATTTTTGTCGGAATGACGCCCAATGTGGAATTTTTAAAAGGCACCCCGCTGCAATTCACCGAACAGGGGTACATCATCACGAACGAAAAAATGGAAACCAATCTCGAAGGCGTGTATGCGGCCGGGGATGTGCGGGATAAAAAATACCGCCAGATCACCACGGCCGTCGGCGATGGAACCATCGCCGCGCTGGAGGTCATCCGGAAAAAATAGACCCGCGCTGAAACCCGCCCCGGTTCTGCAGAACCCGCAAAGGGCTCCGAAGTCCGCCGGCGGGAGGACCCGCTTCCCGCCCGTCTTCCGCCGGCCCGCTCCGCCGAATACGCCGCCGGCGGAGGAAAGGCGCGCGCTTCGCCGCATCTGTGCACAATACGGATCGCCGACCACACCCATGCCGGATGTCGCCAAAAGGCTGAAGCAACGGCCTTCTTCGGCGAAGCTTGCGCAAGGTACGTCGCGCTTCCCAAGGGAACCGGCGGAGCTCCTCGACGCAACGATCCGCGATAGCGTTACTCCTCCACTCCCGGCGTAGATAGTGAACGGAATTATTCTCCGGCGCATAGGCCGAAAGAAATTTTAATTCTTATCCGCCGTTCCATCCGAAGGCTTTTCCGGACTTTTTTCGATCGGCGGCATCGCAATCTATCCCAGACAACGATACTTTTCCCCATAAGATGGACCAGTAGCAATGGGAGAAACCGAACACCCCGCTCACTCCGGATCGACCCCGCGACCCGTTGGAAAGCGAACCGGTAAAACGATTGTTCCTCCTCTTGGTCTTCCACAATAGTGCAACCCCCCACGGACCATAACCCGGTCGGCACTCCTCGCGCCGGAAATAGCGCACCTTCCAAGCGCGGCGATTCCAAATCCAGGCCCGTCGTGATTTCGGACGGTGCCGTCTTTGGGAACGGCGGTTTGCTAAACAGCCTGGAATCCTTAGCGACGACAAACTCCGGCCTGCGGCGGATGACCTTGCGGGCGCCCGCCCGGCAGATCCGGCGGACGATCCCCATCCGCGCGGGGCGGGCGCCTACGAAGACCGCCTCCCGCCGCCCATGCAAAACCCGGCGGATGCGCGGGAGCCGATTCTACGTTTGCCGTGCGGACCGGGAAGGCGAGGGCGCGGAGTTCCCCCGGGCGGGCCGTTCGGCACTCCGGGTTTGCGCTGCGCCGCGATGCGCAAGCGGGGGATTAGATTTTGGAAACCTGAGGGACGATCCGCTTCCGGTTATGGTCCGCGATTTGCTTCATGTATTCGAGCGACGGCGGAGGGATCGGCACCTGGATTTCTTCCTTCAAGAAGGGCACGCCCTTCATCCTCCGGACGGTCATGTAGAGACGGATCGGATTGTTTTCGCTCCGGGCCATGATCAGGTTGTCGGCCGCGGATTCCAGCCGGGCGATTTCCTTGGGTTTGACGTTGTTGCTCACGGAAAAGATGTAGGTCCTCCGCTTGTCGTCCCGGAGTAGCGACACCATCTCTTCAAGGAGGGCCTCGCCGTAGGTGGGGGAGAACAGCAACAGATTGATGGCCGACCCGAAGACCAAAATGCCGGGCCCGTCCCCGGGAATCATGCCGAAGGCCTTTTCCAGAGCGTCATTCAGGATTCCGGGTTTGACCAGGTTGACCTTGATGACGTTCTCCTCCGGCTCCAGCATCCCCTCCAGAGAGACATCCAGGGACAGGAAGACCATCCGCCGGCGATGCTCCCCCAAATCCAAGCCGGTGATGATTTTCAAGCTTTCGTCGAGGAATTCAACGCTGGGATACTGCAGGGAAAGAAAAACCACGCTGCCTCCGGCCCTCATCCAAGACGCCACGAAATGATCCCCGATCAGCGGCTTGCCGCTGCCACCGGCTCCGCTGAGGATCGTGGATGTGCGGAGGGGCAAGCCTTCCGGCAGAAGCTTGTCCATCCAATCTATGCCGATTTTGAGCGTTGACATGGAATCGTCCTCCTTAACGGGGAATAAGGAACTCTTCGGTCCGGATTATCGCCCAAGCGCGGAACGGCGGCCTTCCCGAACGGATCGAACCCCGGGAGCAATCCGATCAGCCGCAACTTCACGCCGCCGCGGGCGCTTGCCCGTTCCGCGGCCGGTTCGCCGGCGTGCATCTCTCGCGGCGGCTCAACACGGGAACCATCCCGAGCGCGGCCGGTGCGGAATACATCCACCCGCTTCGGCGTAGAGATTCGAGCGGACCCGGCGCGGCGAAAACATACATCCGGGCGATCACTTTTTGTGCTCGGCGAGGACCTGCGGCATCGTCCGCCCCTGAGCGGCAAATTCCGCGGCCCTCAGTGCGTCGAAGCCCATCGCATGGGTAATCCGACGCTGATATAGCCGGTTCCATATCCGCGGACGGCTTGCCGCGGCGGGTTGCAGGCTCCGTCGGTTGCGGATTGGATGGGCATATGCCGTCCCGGTGGGTTGGATGCGCTATCCGCCCAAAGGTGACGGATTCCGCCGCGCCCATAAAGAACTTACTTGAAATTACGGCCCGAATCGCCGTGAACGGATAAATTCGCATCCGCGGAATGAGGAACGCCCCGAAGCCCGCCCCGCCGGGGTGAAATAACACCCCCTGTTCCTCCGGTGTTTTTCGGTTTCGAGGAGGAGCCTAGCTCCTGGAGTGAACAAGTCCCCGTGAAGTCCGGGAACGCGTTCGATCATGGAATGTCAGGTGAGGGTGGGAGGTCAGCCGATCAGCGCCCAACTCATCAGAAACGCGATCAGCGCGTTGAGGAGGATCGAAGCGTAATAGCAGACTCCGATCCCCGGCCGGCGGTCCTTTTCCGGATCCGCGACGACGACG